>NZ_JBNPMC010000009.1:0-94908 GCF_050313795.1 Bariatricus sp. SGI.154 | reverse complement strand
TATGTATTGGAACGATTACACCTCCGGTAGGTACGACCCTGTTCGTGGGAGTAAAAGTTGGTGGTGTGAAGATTGAGACGGTTATTAAACAGTTGTTAATATATTTTGCGGCAATTTTTATTGTATTGTTACTGGTAACTTACATACCGCAGTTGTCATTGTGGCTGCCAAGTCTGATGGGTTATGTGTAAGTGTGGGTAAAAGGTATAAATAGATTGGATTTAAACGGAGGTTGATGAAATGAAAGAATTTATGGATAAGGATTTTCTGTTAAGCACGCAGACAGCGCAGGAACTGTATCATGAATATGCGGCAAAAGTTCCGGTTTTGGATTACCACTGCCATATTAATCCTCAGGAGATTGCAGAGGACAGAAAGTTCGAGAATATTACCCAGGTATGGTTGGGCGGTGATCATTACAAATGGCGCCAGATGCGGTCAAACGGTGTAGATGAGTATTATATCACAGGTGATGCGCCGGACCGTGAGAAGTTTCAGAAATGGGCAGAGACTTTGGAGATGGCAATCGGTAATCCGCTATTCCACTGGAGTCATCTGGAATTGCAGAGATATTTTAACTATCATGGTGTATTGAACGGTGAGACAGCAGAAGAAGTGTGGAATCTCTGTAATGCAAAATTGAGAGAGGACTCGATGAGTGTCCGTAACCTGATCCGCCAGTCTAACGTAACATTAATCTGTACGACCGATGACCCGGCAGATGATCTGAGATGGCACAAGGTGATCGCGGCAGATGACAGTTTTGATGTGCAGGTACTTCCGGCATGGAGGCCAGATAAGGCGATGAATCTGGAGAAACCTGATTATACAGACTATCTTGAGAAACTTGAAAACGCTGCAGATATGGAGATCCGTTCTTTTGCTGATCTGAAAGCAGCACTTGCAAAACGGATGGTGTTCTTTGACGAGATGGGATGTCGTGCGTCAGACCATGCTCTGGAGTATGTCATGTATCAGCCGGCTTCTGATGAAGAAGTAGAGAATATCTTCGCACAGCGTCTTGCAGGTGCTAAGATATCCAGATTAGATGAATTGAAGTTCAAGACTGCATTCATGCTCTTTGTTGCTGGGGAGTATACACGCCTTGGATGGGCAATGCAGCTTCATTATGGATGTAAGCGTGATAATAACACGAAGATGTATCAGAAATTAGGACCGGATACCGGATATGACTGCATTAATAATTATGCGCCATCCAGTGAGACCGCAGATTTCCTGAATGCATTGAATGAGGCAGGAAGTATGCCGAAGACGATTCTGTACAGTCTGAATCCTAATGATGATGAGGCATTAGGAACAATTCTTGGATGTTTTCAGAATTCAGATGTAGTTGGAAAGATACAGCAGGGCTCCGCATGGTGGTTCAACGACAATAAGGCGGGCATGATGAAACAGATGACATCTTTGGCGAATTTAAGTCTGTTAGGCAATTTCAACGGAATGCTGACGGACTCCAGAAGTTTTCTGTCTTACCCAAGACATGAGTATTTCAGAAGGATTCTCTGCGAGTTGATCGGTGGATGGGTAGAGAATGGAGAATATCCGAAAGATATGAAGAACCTGGAGAAGATTATTAAGGGAATTTCTTATAATAATGCGATTCGTTATTTCGGGTTTGACCTGGAGATGAAATAGTCACAGCCGGAGTTAAAAAACAAAAGGAATACAGTTGGAAATGAATCGTTAAAACAGATTCTTTCGAATCATTCAGAAAAGCATCATACAAGTGTGACTTGTATGGTGCTTTTTGTCACGGCATTCGGAGGTGGTTGCCAGTGGCAGGCTCTATTGGTTATAGAATGTCTTTGAGGCATGGTATATAATTGATAAGAAGTATTAGACAGAAGCCGCTATATACAATAAAATAATATCATAACTTCAAAGAATGGTTTTATCATGTTAAAATGTAGGAGGATATAGGTATGTTATACAGAGAATTGGGGAACACAGGGCTTCTGGTTAGCGAGATTGGAATGGGATGTGAGGGCTTTGTAGACCATGACGGTGCATATACACAGGAATTGATGGATACGGCTGCCTCATACGGCGTGAATTATCTGGATCTCTATATGCCGAACCCGAAGATCCGTCAGCTGATTGGAGAAGCCATGAAGGGCAGAAGGGATAAGTTCATTCTGCAAGGACATCTGTGTACTATATGGAAAGACGAGCAGTATAAGAGAACACGCGATATTGACGAGGTGAAGGAAGGATTTGAAGACCTTCTTAAGAAACTAGGGACGGATTACATAGAAGTTGGAATGGTTCACTATGTAGACTCAATAGATGACTGGAATGGGATTGTAAATGGACCAGTAATAGAGTATGCTAAAGAATTGAAAGCAAATGGAAGAATTAAGCATATAGGGCTTAGCAGTCATAATCCGAAGGTTGCAATGACAGCAGTAGAAAGCGGGTTGATCGAAGTTCTGATGTTCAGTGTGAATCCTTGTTATGATCTGCAGCCGGCGGGAGAGGACTGCTATGCCCTCTGGGATGAGAAGAACTATGAGAATCACCTCCTGAACATGGACCCAGACAGAGAGGCGTTGTATGAATTGTGTAATCGTAAAGGCGTAGGCATTACCGTAATGAAGGCATACGGGGGTGGAGATCTTCTGGATGCAGCCTGGTCTCCGGCAGGAAAGGCGCTTACACCATACCAGTGCCTGCATTATGCTCTGACACGTCCGGCGGTGGCAACGGTACTGGCCGGAGCACATACAGTGGAAGAGTTGAAAGTGAGTGCCGGATATGCGGATGCATTTGACGAGGAGAAGGATTATGCGGCAGCGTTCGCAGCATTTCCGAAGATCAGTTGGAAGGGACATTGTATGTATTGTGGTCATTGTGCACCGTGTCCGAAGGGGATCGATGTGGCAACCGTTACGAAGTTTTTGAATCTGACGAAAGCGCAGGGGGAAGTTCCTGAGACTGTAAGAGAGCATTATGCAGTGTTGAAACACAGGGCTTCTGAGTGTGTAGGGTGTGGCGCATGTGAGAAGAGATGTCCATTTGAAGTTCCTGTGATTCAGAATATGAAAGAAGCAGCGGCAGTATTTGGTGCTTAAGAAGGTTGAAGAATACGGGAGGAAACTATGGATACGCATGAAATATTAACGAAATTGAAAAACGGAGAGGTATCTGTTGATGAGGCGGAAGGATATCTGCGTCGTCAGCCCTTTGAAGAATTAGGATATGCAAAATTAGATACGCATCGAAAGATACGTTCCGGATTCCCGGAGGTTGTGTTCTGTAGCGGCAAAGCAGATGCGCATCTTCTGCAAATATTCGGCAGACTATATGAAGCAGACGGAGAAGTTCTTGGAACCCGTGCCTCAAAGGAGCAGTATGAATTATTGAAAGCGGCATATCCGGAGGTTTGTTACGATGAGGTGTCCCGGATTGTGAAGATAGAGAAGAACGGGAAAGAGAAAGTCGGCTGTATTGCGGTCTGTACGGCTGGAACGGCTGATATTGCAGTGGCAGAAGAAGCAGCGCAGGTGGCAGAGTATTTCGGCTCTTATGTGGAGCGGGTCTATGATGTGGGTGTCAGCGGGCTTCACAGACTTCTGGCACGGCTTGCGACCATCCAAAAGGCGAACTGTGTAGTTGCGGTAGCAGGGATGGAGGGCGCTTTGGCAAGTGTGATTGGTGGTCTGGTGGATAAACCAGTGATTGCGGTTCCGACTTCCGTGGGTTATGGCGCGAATATGAAGGGGCTATCAGCACTTCTTACGATGATTAATTCCTGTGCAAATGGAGTAGCGGTGGTTAACATTGACAATGGCTATGGAGCGGGGTATATGGCAACACAGATTAACAGACTGGGGGTTAAGATAGATGAGTAATACTTTATATTTGGAATGTTATAGTGGAATCAGTGGTGATATGACGGTGGGGGTGCTTTTGGATCTGGGGGCAGATCCGGAAGTGTTGAAGGAGCAGCTTCGAAGTCTTCCGATCAATGGATTCGAGATTCAGATCAGCCGTGTGAAGAAGTCTGGGCTGGATGCGTGTGATTTCAATGTGATTCTGGATAAGGAGCATGAGAATCATGATCATGATAATGAATATCTGTATGGACATGATGATATGCATGAACATAGTCATGATACAGAGCAGCATACTCATATGCATGAACATAGCCATGAAGGAAGCCGGCATACGCATGAACATACTCATGGGGGGAACTGGCATACGCATGAGCATTTCCATGGGGAAAGCGGACAGGCTCATCATATATACAGCCACGAACACAGAGGGTTGCGTGAGATTCAGAACATTATCCGGGATTCCGGGATTTCTGATCGTGCCAAACAGATAGCATCCAATATTTTTCTGGTATTAGGGCAGGCTGAGGCGAAAGCCCATGGAACAACCCTGGAAGAGGTGCATTTCCACGAAGTAGGTGCAGTCGATTCGATTGTGGATATTGTAGCGGCAGCCATCTGTCTGGATAATCTGGATATTACAGGAGTGGTTGTACCGGAATTATATGAAGGGCGGGGAACCATTCGCTGCCAGCATGGAATCATTCCGGTTCCGGTTCCGGCGGTTGCGAACATTGCAGAACGTCATGGACTTGCCTTGCATATTACGGACACAGAAGCAGAACTGGTAACGCCTACCGGTGCCGCAATCGTGGCAGCAGTTCGGACATCTGACAGATTACCGGGCAAATACAGAATCTTGAAGACAGGAATGGGAGCCGGCAAGAGAGACTATGGAAGAACCAGTATCTTACGTGGAATGCTGATACAGCCTGTGGAGGATGAGGCTGATTACATCTATAAATTAGAGAGCAATATTGATGATTGTACAGGAGAAGCATTCGGTTATGTGATGGAGCAGCTCTTTGCAGCAGGGGCAAGAGATGTGCATTATGTTCCGGTATATATGAAAAAGAATCGTCCGGCGTATCAGTTGAACGTAATTTGTTCGGAAGAGGATGTGTCTAAGATGGAGGAGATCATCTTCAGAGAGACTACGACGATCGGAATTCGCAGGGTGAAGATGGAGCGGACAGTAATGAAGCGCGAGATCCATACGATGACGACTTCATTCGGAGAAGCGCGGATTAAGATCTGTAAGTTTGATGGCAATATTAGGGTATATCCGGAATATGAGAGTGTGGCAGCAATCTGTAGAAATCAGAATCTGTCCTATCAGGATGTGTGGAGTCAGATTCGCCATGAGGCAGAGAATGTGTGGAAGAGGGAATTCCGTGAGTAATTATGAAACGAAAAAGAGAAAGTTAGTGGAGCAGATCCAAAGTTATGCTGCAGAAGATATTATGGTTGCATTTTCAGGAGGCGTGGATAGCAGCCTCCTGTTGAAAATTGCAAGTGATGCTGTTAAGAAAACAGGGAAACATGTCTACGGAATCTTTTTGCACACGATGCTGCATCCTGCGGGGGAAGTAGAAAGCGCACGAAAAGTGGCAGAAGAGATGGAGGCGATATTCAAAGTAATCAGGATTGATGAACTGGAAGAAGCGGGCATGAAAGAGAATCCCGTAGATCGATGTTATCTCTGTAAGAAGTATATTTTTCAGGCAATCATAAAGGAAGCAGACAGACTAGAAATCCACAAGATTCTGGAGGGAACGAATGAAGATGATCTGCAAGTATATCGTCCGGGGATTCGTGCAGTTCGGGAACTTGGAATTATCAGCCCGTTGGCAGATGTGGGACTTACCAAGGCGGAAGTCAGGAGGCTTGCTGAAGAATACGGAATCTCCGTGTCAAAGAAACCATCCACGCCGTGTCTGGCGACCAGATTTCCCTATGGAACCAGACTGTCTTACGAAGATATGCGTAAGGTAGAACGGGGAGAAGCATACTTGAAGAGTATGGGCTTATATAATGTGCGGGTAAGGGTTCATGGAACTATCGCCAGAATTGAAGTGAATCAGGATGAGATGCCGTTGATTATGGAACAAAAAGGTGAGATTATCCGGTATCTAAAGGAATTGGGATATGTATATATTACATTGGATTTGGAAGGGTTCCGGTCTGGAAGTATGGATGATGGGATAACGAATTAATTCAATATTTGACACAGAATGAAAAAAGTGCTAGGATACAAAATAATTGCCAAGTCACATAAGGTGGAATCGAGGGGGAGCGCCCTGGGTTCCGGTGAGGAGGATTAACATAGCGAGGGAATCCGTGTTTCGGAGTGAGAGGAAGTAAGGGAACTTCGACCGCCAGAATACAATATGGAAAGGAATTGATTTCATGGAGAAGACGAGAGTAGAAGTTCTTCGTATGGTAATGTTGGCGATGATGGTAGCGGTTGGAGTTGTAATCTCTCCAATCCTCAGAGTAGAAGGGATGTGCCCTACCGCTCATTTGATTAATATTGTGTGTTCAGTATTGATGGGACCGTGGTATTCTCTGCTGTGTGCGACACTGATTGGGATTATCCGGATGCTGTTCATGGGGATTCCGCCGCTTGCGCTGACAGGGGCGGTATTTGGAGCATTTTTATCGGGAGTATTTTACCGTGCATCCGGCGGTAAGATTATCTGTGCAGTGATTGGAGAGGTGTTTGGGACCGGCATTATCGGTTCGATTGTCTCTTATCCGGTGATGGCGTTCCTGATGGGAAGAGACGGGCTTACGGCCTTCTTCTATACCCCGATGTTCTTAGGAGCAACGCTGATGGGAGGTACGGTAGCGTATTTCTTCCTGAAAGCATTGAGTAAGGCAGGTCTGCTTGCCAAGTTTCAATTAAGTCTGGGAGAAAAAGTCTATGATAGAAAACATACAGCAGCTGCAAAGGCAAATTAAAGAACGAAAGCCATTGATTCACTGTATTACGAATCCAATATCGATTCATGACTGCGCCAATGTGATACTGGCAGCAGGCGGGCGACCGATTATGGCAGAGCATCCGGTCGAGGTGGAAGAGATTACGTCCATGGCAGAATCCCTGATGCTGAATCTGGGGAATATTACGGATGTCAGAATGGAGTCTATGAAGATTGCGTTAAAGACGACGCAGAAAAAGGGAATCCCGGTGTTATTGGATCTGGTAGGCGTGGCTTGCAGCAAACTTCGGATGGAATATGCGAAAGAACTGATGAAAGAGGGGGCTGTCTCGATTCTTAAAGGAAATATGTCAGAGATACTTGCGATAGCCGGGGAGCCGTCTCACAGTATTGGAATTGACGCTGGGAGAGAAGATGCGATTGATTCCGGGAATTTGAATCGGATCGTGAAGATTTTCCGAAGATTGTCAGACGAAACAGGGGCAGTGATTCTGGCAAGTGGGAAGGAAGATCTGATTGTAGATGGAGAGAAAGCATATCTGATCTCGAACGGAGATCCTATGTTATCGGATATTACTGGAACAGGATGTATGCTGGGAGCATTATGCAGCGCATATCTGGCGGCTGGAAGAGACAGAAGCACAGCGGCAGCTATATTGGGTACTGTGTCCATGGGAATTGCGGGTGAATTAGCGGCGAAGGACTGCCCGGGGACGGGGACATTTCAAGTGAGACTCTTGGATTGTTTGTATGGTTTGGATGAGGCTGTACTGGAGGGGAAAATTAGGATTCGAGAACTATAGAAAACTTTCTAGTGACCCTTGATAAAATATAGTCCAACGCCCAGAATAGCAACCAATAATTCTGTCACAGGAAAAGCAAGCCATACTCCTATAATCCCACATAACTTGGCCAGTAGAAATGCCATCGGTACAATGACCAGCAGTCCTCGGAGTAAAGAGATAATATGTGCCGGGACTGCCCGTTCGATCGAGGTAAAGTACACAGAGATTATAATATTGAATCCGACAAATGCAGCAGAAGTAAAATATAGTTTAAGCCCGGGAACAGCAATTTTCTGTAACAGCAGATTATTCTCGCTATTAAAGATTGATGTAATTGGTTCTGCAAATAAGAACACAGCCAGATAGACTACGCACGAGATCATCAACATAGCAGCCATAGCGTAGCGTAATATTTGCCGTATATTCTTTTGGTCGCCACAGCCATAAGCGCTGCTGATGAGAGGCTGGGTTCCTTGTGCAACTCCCGTGTAGATTGCCACGACAACAAGAGACAGATTGGCGATAACGCCGTAGGCCGCAACGCCCACATTTCCCTGTAATCTCAGAATGATTATGTTGAATACGATAATCACGATGCCAGAAGATACCTCGGCAATCAGGGAAGGAAAACCTAATGATAAGGTTTTTAGTATCATGCGACAATCAATCCCGGTTTTTACAAGATGGAATTGATTTTTTCCTTTTTGTAAATGAAGCGATAATATGCTCATACTAATGACCGGTGCGAAGCCTGTTGCAAATACGGCTCCGAATATTCCAAGGTGCATAGGGAAGATGAAGATGTAATCTAGCATGATATTTGCCAGGCTTCCGCTAAGCATTGCACACATCGTCAACTGAGGATTGCCATCATTTCGGACAAAGCAGATCAGAACCTCATTCATCATGAAGATTGGCGCGAAGATCATGATGACTTTCAGGTAAGTGTTAGTCATGGCGAATACTTCTGCATCTGCGCCCAGGGCAGCAGTGATTTCTTCTGACAGAAATAGCCCCATCAACAAGAAAATAGAAGCGAGAAGAGCGGTAGTGTATATGACATTGGTAAATATAATATTAGCATTCTGAACTTTCTTTTGGCTCTGATAGATAGAGTATCTGGTTGCACCGCCCATTCCAAGCATCAGTCCGCTGCCATGTATGAAACTGTAGACAGGAATAGCCAGATTCAGAGCGGTAAGTCCGTTTGCGCCAAGACCTTTTGAGATAAAATAAGTGTCTGCAAGAATATAGCAGGACAAGCCGAACATTCCTAATACATTGGAAGTAGTATACTTGATGAATTCTTTTAAGTATTGCATACGATTCATTAGAACCTCCTAAAGTTTTCTCCATAAAAAAAGCTGGTATCTCGTATCTTCAAAGGCCTAACGATACGAAAACCAACGTAAAAACGTGCTTACCCGGCGGCAAGTATAACTAATCCCCCGCAGTGATCTGCGGAGGAATAGGATTGAAGCGCAGCAGGAGGGATTTGAACCCCCGGAACCTTGCGGTTCTTCTGCTTTCGAGGCAGATGCCATCAGCCAACTCGACCACTGCTGCCTAATCAATAAACAATATGAATATCATTGCGTTTCAGCGCTATCTATTATAACACAGATGAAGGGAATGAGGGAATACCCAATCTGAAATTCTTGAAAAATCTTGCAAAAACCCTTGGAAAATTCATAAGACTTCATGAGATTAATTTGGCAAAATGAAGAAGCAATCTTGGAAATAAGCATATAATTATAGAAACGTAATAAGGAAAGAGGACCGATGCCTTGGCACCGATCCTTGGAGGGGGATGAAAAAATCTATCTAAATTTTACTTATTGTTAGGCGAAGCCAGTAACTATACCTTTATGAAGTGAAGTACAACTACCGTCTTCTGTTATTTGATAGGTTTATTATATAAAGTAAATGTGACGTAGATATGTCAAGAAATGGAAATGTTTATAAAATTTCTTAAGAAAAACAAAAGTTGGGAATTTAGTTCTTTAAGAGTTGTTCAAGAGTGTACGGCAGAGAGGGTAGATTGGGTGGTTCAGTGTCGACTCCAGTCGCCTACAATCCGTAGATTCAAAATAGATCTAAAATCAGGAACCGAATGTAATCACCGGACAAATCTGAAGATTTCTCCGGCTCAGACATTCTTGAATTCTGTGCTAGTGGCACAGAATTCATCCTGATTTAGATCTATTTTTCATCAACGGCTTGTACGGCTCTTCTACGACACTGAACCACCCACTCTACCCTCTCTGCCTGACATTCTCCGTGTGTAACTCTTAATGAACGGGGAGGATTCCTGACGGAGCGTGCGTGGAACGTTTTGAATGGATAACAGGGTGTGCACGTGGAGAAACACTTTGTGAAAGTGCTCTTTTCCGCGTGATTTTACATACCTTATCGCAGGAAACTTACCCGGCGGTATGTAATTATAGTGCAAATTACAAGTCAGGCTATGCATGCTCCCTCTCTCTGCCGTACACTTTACGAATTACTCTTCATGAATTAAATTCCTTATTTAAAAAGCCTAAATACCTGCTCCACCGTTGCTGCCATATTCGCTTTTGCATTTTCGGACTTCATAGCTTCCTCTAAGGTGGTAACTCCTCTTACAATTGGGAAGAATGCATCAATTCCAGCCTCGTTACAAGCGTTTGCATCTTTGGTAACGCTTCCTGCGAAAGCAACTACGGTAGCGTCATATTTCTTTGCAAGTTTTGCAACACCGACAGGTGCTTTGCCCATGGCCGTCTGGTGATCCAGTCTGCCTTCGCCGGTTACTACGATGTCAGCGTCTTTTAATTCATTCTCAAGACCTACGGCATTCAGGATCAGTTCGATTCCCGGTGTAAGTTCTGCCCCCAGATAACTTAAGAATGCGAATCCCATACCGCCGGCAGCGCCTGCGCCTGCAGATTCTTTGTAATCATTGCCAAGTGTATCAGATGTTACTTTTGCGTAGTTTGCCATAGCCTGATCCAGTGGCTCTTTCATATCTTCGGTAACGCCCTTTTGTGGACCGTAGATGTAGGTTGCACCATTGGTTCCGCAGAGCGGGTTGTTTACATCGCATGCAATCTGGAAATGGCATTCAGATAACTTGGAGTATACATTTTCTGTTTTAATAGAAGCAACTTTAGACAGTGCCTGTGCTCCTTCGCCAACATCCTTGCCATTTTCATCCAGGAATTCATAACCAAGAGCCTTGAGCATTCCAAGACCTCCATCGTTGGTAGCGCTTCCGCCGATTCCGATAATGAATTTCCTGCATCCTTTTTCGACAGCATCTTTAATTATCTCGCCCACGCCGTAAGTGGTAGCAGCCATAGGATCTTTCTCAGCATCGGATACAAGGATGATGCCGGCAGCACTTGCCATCTCAAGGATTGCAGTATTGCTTTCTTCCAGGTATCCATAATAAGCATCCACAGGTTTGCCAAGAGGGCCGGTTACAGTTACGTCGATCCGTTCTCCGCCTAATCCTTCGATCAGGGAATCTGTAGTTCCTTCTCCGCCGTCTGCCAGAGGCTTTACAATGACCTCAGCGTCAGGATTAGCAGCGAGTACGCCCTGCTTAATTGCATAGCCAGCTTCCATAGATGTCAGACTTCCTTTTAAAGAGTCGATAGCAACAACAACTTTCATGATTTTAAACCTCCGTATCTTTTTGAATTTGATTCAAATCTTTTTCTTAATTACAGTATAGCAGTTTTAGATAGCAAATCTATGTAATTCATAACAGAAAAACGATAAAAAAATATATAAAATTATTATACATAACAAAAACCAATAAACTTAGCAGCGTAAGTTTAACTGCTAAATCTATTGGCTATATTCGTTGGCTATATTTATTGGCATACGCCTTACGAGGATAAGAACTCATAGATACAATTAACTATATTATTGTTCTGTCAGCCCTGTGTAGGTATGGGATAATGTGATATTCAGATTACATTCCGCAATATAAGGCAAACTGCAGCAGGAATGCATCCTGGAATACACGGGGATTCAGGTCCGTCTTCTCCGTGATCCGGTCTAGTTGGTATTGCAGCGTATTTTTGTGAATGAAGAGCAGGGCAGCAGTCTCTTTCAGTGACAGATTATTAGAGAAATACGTCTTTAAGATATGCAGTTCTTTCTCTGACAGTGGCTGAAGGATACGGTCTGCGTAAGTATGCTGAATATCGGAAGGAATACTCTCTAATATGAATTCAATCGAGATATTCCCGATATCGCAGAATTCAAGGTTCTGGTTCTGAGCATGCTTTCGGGCGAGCCGGGCATTGTTATAGGAGTGGCTGAGTTGGTACAGAGTACCAAAGTCTCCAAGTCCGGCAGATATTTGCCCCTGATACCTTGCTGTCAATTCCTCGGGATGGAATCGCTGGAATATGCCTTTGTCAAAGATTGCTACCCATTCGTTAGGATATAGGTACAAAGATAGTTTACATCCAATAGAATGAAAATAAAAACGTAAGGAATTCTCCAGCGAAGCGTCTTTTAATTTTACGGACAATGCGGCGAATTCATCTTCACGGTTCAGTCCGTATTCCTGAATCAGTTGATCTAACTGGCGCTGATTAGGTACATTATCGTAGATGAGTGAAGTGATCAGATAATGAAGTGCCCGGTCTCTGGAGACCATCTGCTGATTCAGTTGCTGCTCTTTTAAGAAAACCTCCGTAATCTTAGTGATCAGGAATCCAAAGGGCTTAAGTTCCTTTGGATCACCGGTAATTCCAATGGCAGCAATCGCAGTATCTGCAAGGAAGATAGGATAGTTAATTCCGTCTTTTGCCCCCTGGAACGGATGCATGTCATCTACAAATACGGGAATCCCATGTTCGATCGCATAGGCTCCGGCCGCATGGAAAGTACCGATTCGTTTTTCGTCCGTACTTCCAATAATGATGCCGGAAGGATTGATCAGGTTGGTATCTTTTTTTACAACTTCATATACGGCATTGACAATCTGAGATGCCAGTATTTTGGAAATTTCCATTTGTATTACCACCCTTCTTCTGAATGTATCTCGAATTTTAACAATTGCTGTTCATAGTTTTCCGGGCGTTTTCTCCATTCATGAGGCGATACTCCCATTGTCTGTTTAAAATTCCGGTTGAATGTGGACAATGTAGAGAAACCACATTTATGTGCAATATCTGCGATAGGGCTGTCTGTTTTCTTCAGATACTCACAGGCAGTCTGTATCCGAACCAGATTGATATATTCCAGTGGGCTCATCTTCATATATGCCGAAAAAACTCTTCTGAAATGTGTCTCGCTGATATGGCACCAGTTTGCCAGATCTTCAATTCTTAGCGGTTCCATAAAATGGAGGGTGATATAATCCAGGGCATGGGAAACTAATGTGGCAGTCTTTATATCTTCTTCCTCCGAATCGTCCAGATTGACCTCCTCAATCGTATTCTCCCGGGCAATATTTACCAGAAGTGCCAAAAGAATACCCTTGGCTTCATCCAGATATAGTTCACGTTTTTCGCGCATAACGTCCAAAAGCCCGCGGATCATTCTTGCGATATGTTTTGAGTCTGCTACATTCTTCAATACTGCGGAAGAATTAATCCGGTAAATCATACGATCGATTCTCTTGGTATTACCTACACCCTGGTATATTTCGCGCAGGAAGCCTTCCACATCGATAAACAGATACTCCCACTTGCTGATTGTTCCCGGATCGCTATTTGTTGTGTGGGGATAGTTCTTTGGAATGATAGTAAATTGTCCGCCTGAGAAACGTAGTTCCTGTTCGCCTAACGTCATACCCCCCCGTCCTTCATAACAGTAGCCGATCTCCAGATAGTTATGAAAATGTAGGTAATCAATATCTCTGCCGTATGTTTGTGCCCACTTTTGTCCCAGAAGTGCCAGAATCGGGCTTCCTGCCGGCATCTGGTAATATCGGAATTCCATCCTGGGTTTTTTCTTCTTACTCACGCCTTTTCTCCTTTTTGTCTTTGTTAATCCCGGCTTATTGTCGAAATGCTGTTATATCTGGTGCTATTTAAGATGCATATTTTCTGCCTTCTTCTTCCAGGTTCCGGAATAATATCGTACTGCACCTACCAACATCGCACAGATCCAGGTGATTGGCGATACCAGCCATAATCCCCGGTAGCCCCACAATTGCGGGAACAGTAATGCACATCCGATTCTTGTGACTACTTCGCTTACACCCATAAGTACTGTGACTGCCACATCACCAGATGCACGAAGAATATTATGATATACGACCAGAATACCTCCGGCCAGGAAGAATAATGTAAAGACACGCATATATTCTACACCGAATTGAATTGCCTCTGGTGTCTGGGTAAATGCTTCCATGATCGGACGCGCGAATACAAAGACCAGAGGACAGAAGATGCCATAGCATATTACATTCATCAAATAGGCGCTTCGTACACCTTTTTTCACTCTGCCATAGTCTTTGGCACCCACATTCTGCCCGGTAAAGGTTCCAAGTGCCGAACCGATCGCATCTGCAAGTTGGAATCCCAGTCCCTCTACCTTCAGGCAAACTCCATAGGCAACCACCATTGTTGTTCCGTATGTATTTACAACCGCCTGCAAAGTCATGTCTGATATGGAGATGATGCTCATCTGCAGACCGGTCGGAAGTCCGTAACGCAACACTTGCCCGGCAAGATATCTGTCCATTTTCCAATCCTTTCTGTCGACTCGCAGGAAAGGAATGATCTTCAAAGCGTATATGATACAGAGTATGCCGGAGATTAATTGTGCCAGTACGGTCGCAAATGCGGCGCCGGCTGCTCCCATTGGAATCCATGCGACGAACACGATATCCAGGAATACATTCAGTACGCTGGATAACATCAGGAATATCAATGGAACCACTGAATTGCCAAGTGCCCGGAGAACTGATGAACCGAAGTTATACAGCATCGTTGCAGCGCATCCGGCATAGATGATGACCAGATAACTTGACGCCGCGGGCAGCAGTTCATCTGACGTCTGCAATGCCTTAAGCAGTGGATGAACAGTAGAGATGCCAAGGGCAGTCATTATGATTGTTGTTCCGGCTGCAACATAGATTCCGGCTACGAATGTCTGTCTGATCTCTTGTTCTTTATGCGCACCGTAAAACTGTGAGATGACGACGCTGATTCCCGTTGTTACTCCCATCATGATGGAGAACAGAAGATACATGGCAGTTCCGGCGATGCTTACGGCTGCCAGTGCCTCGTCTCCCAGATACCTTCCTACGATATAGGTATCTGCAAAATTATAGATCCTCTGACATAACATGCCCAGAAGCACCGGAAGAGCAAATGCTGACATCTGCTTTAATACCGGTCCCTGAGTCATGTCCATAACTTTTTCCTTGCTCATAATCTAAGGAACCCTTTCTCATGCCAAGAGTATTGCCTATAGAAAATAGACAGAGAGGGCAGCAGAACCATCCTGCCATCCTCTCTGTTGTCTATTTAACCACAATGCTCTGTCTAACTCAAGTTAATTTTTAGATACCGCAGAAATAGAAAGTAAATTCTAATTTTTTGCTGATATCCAACAGATATTCCGGATGTGTAAGAGAGCCCCAACTGTCGTCGCCGGCAACACCCATCTGTCCTTTTGCGGCACGTACAACTGTGTAATGAACTTCCGGAAGTTCGAATGGATGCATTGCGTTCTCCATTTCATGCGGAGTATACGGAAGAGCAGAGAAGCACATTGGTCCGTTCTCAGATGCCATTTCGAATCTCATACCTCTTCCCTTGCGGTCTGTAACTTCTGCATACCTGACTTCTTCTTTATTGCCGCATTCCTGTGGGACAAGATATGCAGCCATGTTATCTTTTACAAGGTTCTGATAAATGCCAAGTTTTGCCCCTTTCTTGCGGTCCGCGTATGTCTCTTCCGGTCCAAGGCCATACCATTTTACATGATCATAGTCTGCGCTCAGTTTGAACATCATACCGAATTCCGGCATATCACCTAATTCCTTTACCGGATCATAGGAGAGGGTAGTCTTCACGCGTCCGTCTCCGAATACTTCATAGGTTACCTGGCAGGCTGCTGCAGGTGCTGTCTGAAGATTGTATGTGAAGGTGATCGCGATGCTCTTCTCCTTTTCTTCGATGACTGGCTTACAGAGAGCGAATGCTTCATCACCGATGGATTTGTGGGAAAGATACATGCTTGCAATCTTCCACTGGGCATATCTGGCCGGCATATTATTGCCGCAGTCGTTGTCTACAGGTGCACGCCAGAAATTCGGCTTTGGAGTCGTCTCAAGCATCTCTTTTCCGGCGTATTTGTAAGAAACAAGTCCGCCATACATGATGGAGAACATTACTTCAAAATGTTCGCCTCGAACACCGATGTTATGGTTGCTCTTGATTACGGTAATATTCTTCTCACAGGTCGTGGCAGGCTTCTCTATCTCGTATACGTACTGACCGAAAGCAACTTCATGTCCTCTTTCCGCCCATACGGTATCTGCCTTCAGATGGAAGGAAACCGTAACTGTATATTCACCTGCGATTGCCTCCTCTGGCACTGGAAGTGTGTAGACTTCCGTGCTAAGTGGTGCAACATGTGTCTCTAAAAGTGCTTTTCTGATTACCTGACCGTCTCTTGCGACTGCAACACGGCATTCGAAAGTATCTGTATTCACGAACAGATTCTTATTAATAATCGTTACTTCTGTCTTAGATACTTCGGCTGTAATATTCTGGTAATTGAATTTTACTTCCTGCATCTTTGGAGAAGCATCTCTGTCTCCGCCGTATGCGATTCCGTTACCGCTGAAGTTATAGTCTGTCGGACGTTCGCCAAAGTCTCCGCCATATGCCTGGAATTCTTTGCCGTAGCGGTCCTTTTTGTAGATAGACTGATCAATATAATCCCAGATGAATCCACCCTGGTACAGTGGCTCTGTGTCAGTCAGGTCTGTGTATTTGTGCATAGCACCGCAGGAATTCCCCATTGCGTGAGTGTATTCGCAGCAGATGAATGGCTTGGTTCTGTCTTTTGCAAGGAATGCCTTGATGCTCTCGACAGATGGATACATCTGGCTTTCCATATCGCTGGTATCGTTATATCTGCGGTCGTGGAATACGCCTTCATAGTGAACAAGGCGGGTTGGGTCTAACTTGCGGAATAGTTCTGACATCTCGTAGATGTCTTTTCCGCCGAAGGATTCATTACCGCAGGACCAGATTAAGATTGCCGGATGATTCTTATCTCTCTGGTAGATAGAATTCACACGATCCAGCATGACATCCAGCCATTCCGGCTTGTCACAAGGAACGATATGGGTATAGTCGCCAGTTGCTTCTGCAAGATCCCAGGAGCCGTGTGATTCCAGGTTGTTCTCGTCGATCATATAGATGCCATATTCATCGCAAAGTCTGTAGATGAGGGAGGCATCTGGGTAATGGCAGGTTCTGATCGCATTGATGTTATTGCACTTCATCGTCTCAAGATCCTTGCGAAGTTCTGCTTCACTTACATAGCGTCCACTTACAGAACTGAATTCATGACGGTTTACCCCTTTGAAAACAATGCGCTTGCCGTTCAGGGTCATGATGCAATCTTTCATCTCGAAGCGTCTGAAACCAACTTTCTCGGGGATAATCTCCTGAAGTTCTCCTGATTCATTATACACTTCGATTGTAAGGTCATAGAGATTCGGTGCTTCGGCACTCCAAAGTTCCGGGTTTTCTACGGTCCATACATAAGCAGTTTCGCTGTCTAATGCTTTTTCTTCTTCGAATACGACACTGTCATCCTTCGCAAGACGGAAGATTGCTTTGCCGTTCGTGCCGTTCTGACATATGGTTTCGAGATTAATGCTAAGTTCGGCTCTTTTTAGTGTCTCATCCGGAATTGCACGGATGCACAGATCACGTACGTGCAGATCAGGAACTGTGTACAGATATACATCTCTGTAGATACCGGAGAAGCGGTAGAAGTCCTGATCTTCACACCAGCTTGAGGATGTCCATTTGAACACTTGTGCTGCCAGTTTGTTCTCTCCATCTGTTACATATTCTGTCAGTTCGAATTCTGACGGGGTGAAAGAGTCTTCACTATAACCGATAAACTGTCCGTTCAGCCACAATGCCAGTCCACTTTCGGCACCCTGGAAGGAGATGAAGAGACGTCTTCCTTTCATTCTCTCCGGTACGGTGAAATATTTTACATAACTTGCTACCGGATTAAAGTGCTCCGGGATCTCGCCTGGCAGAATCTCATCGTGTCCTTCCCATGGATACTGTACATTGGCATACTGCGGAATGTCATATCCCTCCATCTGGATGTGGGCAGGTACATGGATGTCTTCCCAGTCCTTGCAGCAATAGTCATGTGCTTCGAATCCGGGAATTGTTGATTTATAATTTCTGGCATAATGGAATTTCCACAGACCGTTCAGGCTTTCCTTGAACTCTTCAACCCCTGCTTCTATATCCAGTGCTGAAGCATAGTATGGGTGATCAGAATGAGCATCAAGTCTTCCGTCACGGAAATACTGAGGATCTTTCAGTTTTTCATAATCAAATGTGTGCATGAGCGTTTCCTCCTTCGCTGATTAAGTTTACATCTTGTTATCATTATATTACGGATAGACAAAAGAAAGTGTAGTATGTTAAACTAAATAATATAACATTTTGAAACAGGTGATAACTATGCCAATTCATTTTAGAAATTCTCCTGTCAATGAGCCTTTTGTATTTGAGTCCATCGGGAATCACTGGAGGCAGGACCGTGTGCTCCGTCCGAAGGGATATCCGATTTATCATTATTTGCAGACAGAGAAGGGTAGGGGAATCGTAGAAGTGCAAGGGAAGGAATATGTTCTGAACGAAGGGGAGGGAATATTGATTGCGCCGTTCTTGCACCACTCTTATGCCAAAGATTCGGAAGAATGGCTGACATATTTTGTTACTTTTACCGGAACTATTGACAGCAGTATCGGCAAGATGGTGGGAAACAGGCAGGTGATAATCATTGAAAAGGAGCAGGGAAAACGTATTGGAGAACTGATTGATGAGATTATGGAGAACTGGGAAGTGCTGTCGGCGGATGCCCGTGCGCTGTCTATCCGCTGTTATTGCCTCCTGTTGAATTTTACAGACAGCATCTATACCAGGAATCTGGCGGATGAGCCTCTGTATCGGCGGTATGTGGAACCGGTAATAAAAGAGATTGAAACAAATTATGACACAGAACTTACTGCCCAGATGCTGAGCGGTAGAGTCTATGTCACGCCCCAGTATCTGTCACGGCTGTTTCGGCGCTTTCTTGGCTGCTCGGTATATGAATATCTGACGACGTATCGGATTAACAGGGCAAGAGAACTTCTGGTTTCGAACCGGCGCATGGAAGTGCAGCAGATTGCAACACAGACTGGCTTTTCTGATGCCAGCCATTTTATTGCGATGTTCAAGAAGGCAACAGGAGTGACGCCTCTTGAATTCAGGAGACTGAACTGATATGATATTTTGAAAATGATACATTGCCAGGAGGAAAGATTATGTATAATTACAAGATTGTGGAACAGGTAAAAAGAAAGCAGAAAGCGATGTCGGGAGTGCTACGAGTGATTATGGTTGTTTTTGCAGTAATTCTGATCTTAATGGGAATTGCACTGTCGCAAGGTTTCATGCTTCCGGGATTCCTTCTCGTTGTACTGTATTTTGCTTACTCGACATTCAGCCAGAAGGAATACGAGTATGTACTGGAAGGTACCCAATTAACCATTGATATCATTTTTGGGAAAAAATACCGTAAAACAGCGCATATTCTTGACATGGGCAAGTTAGAAGTTGTTGCGCCGAACTGGCATGATGCAGTGGCAAGATACCGCAAAAACGGCGGGAATGAAAAACTGCCAAAGTATGATTATACATCCTATGAAGAGGATACGCCCTTTTATACAATGATTGTCACGGTAGATAGGCAGAAGATTAAACTTTTGCTCGATTTAAACGAAGAAATGCTGCAAATGTTAAAGAAAAGATATCCGGACAAAGTGTTTTTGGCATAGTTTTACATTAATATAGAAGTAACACCTCAAAAAATGGGGTAAAAATAAACAAAAAAAATGTCGAATCCTTTCAAAAGTCGTGCAAAGATAACAAATGTGGTTGAAAATGCACACTATGTGAGTGAATATGAGAACAATTAACGCATCTCATTTGGTACAATAATTGCATGAAGTAATTTGAAAAAAAGGAGGAAAAATTATGAAAAGAAAGTTACTTTCAGTATTACTTGCAGGTACGATGGTACTGTCACTTGCAGCATGTGGATCCAGCGGCGGATCTGACGATGCATCTTCAGAAGGAGAAGGCGGCGGCTCTGAAGGCGGCGACAAATTAGTTGTATGGACTTGGGACCCAGCATTTAACATTCCTGCAATCGAGGAAGCAGGAAAGATTTACAAGGAGACAGTGAATGACAAGTTCGAACTTGAAGTTGTTGAGACTCTTTCTGATGACTGTGAGACAAAGTTACAGACATGTGCAGAGTCTGGTGATTTCGGAACTATGCCAGACATCGTTCTGATGCAGGACAACTCTTTCCAGAAATTCGTATCCTTCTATCCGGAAGCATTCACAGATCTGACAGACAGTGGAATTAACTTTGATGATTTTGCAGAAGGAAAACTTGCTTACTCTACAGTAGATGGTAAGAATTACGGTGTACCATTCGACAACGGTGCAGTTATTTCTTGTTATCGTACAGATATCCTTGAGCAGGCTGGATATACAATCGACGACCTGACAGATATCGACTGGAATAAGTTTATTGAGATCGGTAAAGTTGTAAAAGAGAAAACTGGTAAGTTCATGCTTTCAGGACAGGCTAACAGCCAGGATATCATCATGATGATGCTTCAGTCAGCAGGCGCTTCTCTGTTTAACGAAGACGGAACACCGAACCTTGTTGGCAACGATGCTCTGAATGAGTGTATCGATATCTACCAGACAATGGTTAAAGAAGGTGTCTTCTATGAAGTAAATGAGTGGGATGAGTATGTATCTTCTATTACGAATGAGCAGTGTGCAGGTACTATCAATGGTAACTGGATCACCGCTACAGTAATGGGTATGAAAGAGACATCCGGTATGTGGGCAATCACTAACATGCCAAAACTTGTTGAGACAGAAGGCGCTACAAACTACTCTAACAATGGTGGATCTTCTTGGTATGTAACATCTAACTGCAAGAACACGGATCTGGCATTTGATTTCCTTGCTAAGACATTCGCAGGAAGCGTAGACCTGTATGCTAACATCCTTCCTACAACAGGCGCTATCGGTACATATGGACCAGCTGCAGAATCTGATGCTTATCAGGAGCCACAGGAGTTCTGGAGTGATCAGCCAATCTTTGCAACAATCGTAGAATTTGCAGAGAAGACACCATCTAACAACACAAGTGCTTACTATTATGATGTTCGTGAGGTTGTCTCTACAGCAATTCAGGATATCATGACTGGCGGAGATCGGGATACAATCCTTGAGCAGGCTCAGGCAGATGCTGAATTCTACTACCAATAAGATAAAAGAATAGTAGCAACTTAATTGATGGAATATGCGGGGGGACCGCTAAGCGGTTCCCCGTTTTATTTGAAGTGATCGAGAAGCAAAGGGGGTTTTCCATTGAAACCTAAAAAGAAAGGGATGAACTTGATTGCAAAGCAGAGAGCAGCCGGCTGGGCATTCCTCACTCCGGCAACTCTTATGATTGTAGTTATGAGTTTTTATCCAATGGTCAGAGCCTTTATCTTATCTTTACAGACAGGTAGAGGTACGAATTATAAATTTACCGGATTTTCTAATTATGCACGTATGTTTGAAGACAGAGTATTCCTTCGTTCTGTAGGCAATACATTCTTCTACTTGGCAATTCAGGTGCCGGTTATGCTGGTACTGGCGATTCTGCTTGCACAACTTTTGAACAATAAGGATCTGAAACTGAAAGGATTTTTCCGTACATGTGTATTCTTGCCTTGTGCAACTTCATTAGTTTCTTATTCCATTATCTTCCGTTTCCTGTTCGCACAGGATGGATTGGTTAATAATGCGTTGATAAAACTTGGAATCTTTAGTGAAGGGTACAACTTCCTGGGTAATGCCTGGTCTGCAAAGATGGTAATTATCATCGCCCTTATCTGGAGATGGACAGGATACAATATGGTATTCTATCTGGCTGGTCTTCAGAATATTGAGTATTCTGTATATGAAGCAGCTAAGATTGATGGTGCGAATGGCTGGAAGACATTCTGGGGCATTACCGTACCGCTTCTGAAACCGACAATTATTATGACATTTATTATGTCAATTAATGGTACATTGCAGTTGTTCGATGAGTCTGTCAACCTGACAAGTGGTGGTCCGGCGAATGCAACAATCACAATGTCTCATTATATTTACAATACATGTTTCTTACGTGCTCCTAACTTTGGTTATGGTAGTGCTATGGCATTCTTTGTATTTATACTTGTTGCAATCCTGGCATTTATTAATTTGAAAGTAGGTGATACACGTGACTGAGAAAAAGAACAAATCAATGATTCAAAGAAGACTGATTCCTACTTACATATTTTTGACAATTTTCTCCATCATCTCAGTATTTCCATTCCTGTGGATGGTCTCAGCTGCAACAAACAACTATATTGATATTTCAAAAGGTCGTTTGATGCCAGGTACATATGCAGTGGAGAACTTTAAAAACCTGATTGCTCAGCAGCCTTTGGCACGTGCAATGGGTAATTCATTCTTGTATGCTATTACTGTAACTGTTATCTGTCTTTTCATCTGTTCATTGGCTGGATATGGATTCGAGGTTTATCATGATAAATGGAAAGATAAACTGTTTTCTATCTTGCTTTTGGCTATGATGGTACCTCAGGTAGCAACGATGATTCCTTTGTTCCAGATGTTCAGTAACGCAGGACTTCTGAATACAGCAGTTGGTTTCTTCCTTCCGATGATATCAACGCCGTTCATGATCATGATGTTCCGTCAGAATGCAAGAGCATTCCCGATTGATATCATAGAGGCAGCACGTATTGATGGATTGAATGAGTTCCAGATCTTCTTCCGTATGTTCTTCCCGACTATGAGATCTACATATGCGGCAGCAGCTGTTATCACATTCATGAATGCATGGAATGCTTATCTGTGGCCGAAGGTAATCATGACAGATGGTAAGTCACTGAACATGGTAATGTTGATCGCTAATACGATCGGTGGTTACAAGATTGACTATGGTATGATTATGATGGGTGTATTGTTCTGTTCTATGCCTACAATGATCGTATTCTTCGTATTACAGAAACAGTTCGCAGAAGGTATTACCGGTGCTGTTAAGTAAAATAGAATAATAATGATAAAATGTCCGGCATGAAGTTATGTTTACTGGCAGCAATGCCGGACAATTTTTATGACATGAAACCAACAGTAGAAGGAGTTAGACAAAATGAGTGAATTTATTCTTAATGTTATCCATAGACCGGAGATGGTTCCAGAATATTCTGCTACTGTAACCGGACATGGTAAAGAAGAAGATATTGGAGATAAGAAACTTTTGACAGAGTCTTTGGATATCTTTAAGACACAGCAGAGACTGGCTCATGAGAACGGACTGAAGGTTACGATTCACATGACATATGCGGCTCTGTTCAATGATGAGGCGGTTGCAATCGCTAAGAATGACCATGAAGTATATGGGGATGAGATTGCATTATCTCTGCTCGGTCTGCCTTGTGAAGAATTTCGCGAGAAGTATAAGACGAAAGATTTCTGCATCTGGATGTTCTCAATGGAAGATAAGAAGAAGATCGTAGATGATGTGTTCGAAAAATTCCACGATACATTCGGTTTCTATCCGGAGTCTACAGGTTCTTATTATATGGATGCAGATTTGACCAACTATATCAAAGAGGCGTACCCGACTGTGAAGTGTGCGATTGCTACTTGCTGGGAGGAAGGTCCGAAGGCTTATCATACCTGTAATAATTCATGGTATACATTATTTGACGGCGGTCCGTGGGCTCCATGGATTCCATCCAAGCAAAATACACATGCCCCGGCTGCTAATGAGGCAGAAGACAGCGGAATTGTTGCAATTCCACATCTGTCAAGAGACTTGCTTGCATGTTATGATGGTAATGGATCTAACTTTGGAACTCATCCGCAGAATGTGCTTAGAGGTATGATCTATGACACGAAGACATGGGAATATCCATACTTGTACAATCTGATCGACCAGTATCGCGCGCAGGAGAAGTACAATAATGGATATGCTTATAATATGATGTTCGTTGGACCTGGCTGGATGAATAAGATGGGGCGCTGGGAGGCACCTTATGAACTGCTTCTGAAGTCTTATTCTGACGGCTGCAAATATTATGGGGAACTTAAGAAGGAAGGCAAACTCATCGATATGACGATGTCTGAATTCGCTGATTATTATCGTGAGAAGAAGACTTATACCGAGCCGGAATGTGCACTTTGGAGAGACATCCTCTATGGTTCTGATAAGCAGCTCTTCTGGTACACAGACCCATATATGCGTGCAGGTATTAATATGGATCAGGGTGGTGCAATCTTTGATCTTCGTCCATATGCTGCAAAACTTAGATGGGAAGTTGGTATCGGTACGAAACATGTACAGGATGCGTCCTACCCATTCCTGATTCAGGAAAAATATCGTGCAGGATACTTCACACACTATGCCGGAGAAGGTACGATCAGAAGTGCGAAACTCTGCCATAACGGAGAAGAAGTAGACTTATGTCTGTGTCGTACAAAAGCACATTTCTCCAAAGAAGGCAATACCAGAATCCTGACGCTTGACCCGGTAACGATTGAATTCGCAGATCTGACAGTAACACTTCAGACGAAAGAGTATTTTGAGGAGGGTACAGGATCTATCAAGATCGAGAGAAATATTCTTGAGATGAGTGATCCGAATGCAGAAGTAGAACTGAATGAATATATGGTAGCATGCTATGGAACAACAGAGTATCCGGAAGATATGAATGGAATTGTCCTGAAGTGCGAAGGAACTGAGGATAAGACGATTGTCTATGAATATAGATGCAGAGAAGAGAGCCTTGAGGATGCAGTGTCTGTATCAGCGGTAATTCCTGCGATTGAGACAAGGGTTTCCATGACTCAGACTGGTGGTGGAGAAGGATATGTTCGCGAAGGATATGCGTTCTCACCGATGTTCACATTAGGCTACAAGAAGAAGGTATCAGATAAGGAGGTATATGCAACATGGCTCAATCTGGAAAAGGCAAATTAAATTACAGGTGTCCGTCCTGTTTCATGAGAGATCTGGATATCGATATGTTCTATGACAAGGAAAAGGGAGAATATTATTGTCTGCGCTGCCAGTTTACTGGTACAGAGGAAGAGGTGCTTGCGGGCAATGAAGCATTCCGTGTGCGCTATAAAGCAATGCATAAGCGGTATGATAAGTTTGATTTTGATTAATGAATAATGGCAAAAAGAGGAACCTTTTTATATGTTGGTTCCTCTTTTGTCTGTATCAGGAAGCAGAAGAGAAAGATATTGTTCATAATTCGTTCCGTCATTGCATGGGACACCTTCTTTAACGGAATCAATCAGCGCAAGTTCCAAGAATTCTCCCGCCATCTTAATAAGTGCAGGGATGGAATCTCCCCTTGCAATTCCGGCGGCTATGCACGAAGCGAACAAGTCTCCGGTTCCGGAATAGTGTCTGCCGATATATGGGAAAGAAAAGAGAGAGGAACTCTCCTTATTAATGTGCAGATTCCCCATCTGTTCATTGCCGTCATCATCTTGAAAATGGATTCCGGTAACAATGATATCTCGTGGACCATCTATGCAAAAATCTTCTCCAAGGATCCGGACCATGTTCATTAACTTTCGGGTATCCTGGATCGTTGTTAGATGCTGATAGTCTTCGCCTGTTAACAGGCATAATTCCGTAAGATTGGGGGTAATAATGTCAGCTTGTTTTGCCAGCAGCTGCATCTGCTCCAGGAGAGAAGGTGTATACATATCATAAGTATGACCATTATCTCCCATAACAGGATCGACTAAAAGGAAGGTATCCGGCTTGTTAAAAGTATCAATAAAACGAAAAATCTGGCGAATCTGAGTTTCGCTTGCCACATAGCCAGTATAAATACCATCAAAATGTTGTCCCATCTTCTCCCATTCCAGGCGATAATGCTCCATCTTATCCGTATAATCATCGAGGTAGTAACTGGGATATTCTGTCTGTGCAGTCAATATTGCGGTGGGAAGAGGGCATGCCTGTACGCCCATAACGGAGAGTACAGAGATTGCCGCAGTTAAGGAACATCGTCCAAATCCTGATAAGTCATTGATTACTGCTATTTTCTTGGTCATAAAGTTTACCTGTCCTTTAAATTAATAATGAAAATTACATGATATTCATGTACTGTATATTATCACCAAAGTGGAATCTTTAAAAAGTCCAGATATCAAACAAATGGACAAGCCAGTTTGGGGTGGGGAAAAGAGTAGAAAAAAATTGAAAAAATTGTTGACAGAATGGGATAACTAGGATATAATTAATTCTGCTGTGAAGATGATTCATAGTTGTGTGGGCGTAGCTCAGCTGGATAGAGCGTTTGGCTACGGACCAAAAGGTCGGGGGTTCGAATCCTCTCGCCCACGCTGGAAAACCTTGCAAGTTGTTTGCAAGGTTTTTTTACAACTTGGGGACTTTCATTTCCTGTGATATAAAATCTTCCTGGAGGATCACATCCTTTTTCGTGATTTCCGGCAGATATCTTCTTACAGATATCCGCCATCCACACCGATGATCTGACCGGTCATGTATTCTGGTGCATTTGCAATATCCCACACTATTTTGGCAATCTCTTCCGGCTTTCCATATCTTCCGGCTGGAATATCATATTCTAATGCTTTTCTTTCTTCTTCGGATAATTGCTGGTTCATAATCGTATCAATCACCCCGCAAGCCACAGCATTCACCGGAATATTACTTGGTGCCAGTTCTTTGGCAAGTGCCTTGGTCAATCCGTTCATGCCCGCTTTGGTGGCAGAATATGCTGCCTCACAAGATGCACCTGAAGTTCCCCACATAGAAGATATATTAATAATCCTACCGGATTTTCTGGATATCATAGAGGGTATCGCTGCGCGGCAGCAGTAGAAGACAGACGAAAGGTTTGTCTGAAGTATTTGGTTCCATTCTTCATTGCTCATGTCCATTAGTAATCCGATATGAGAGATTCCGGCATTATTGATCAGGACATCCAGGTGATTGCAGGTGCGGAAGATAGAAGCGAAGATTCTGGCAACATCATCTGCGTTCCCAACGTCGCCTGCAATGATCTCGCAAGTACCTTCGTGCTGAACCTCTATGGTTTGTCTCACTTCCTCTAATTCAGTAAGAGAACTGCGGCAGTTTAGGAATACATGATAGCCTTTCTGTGCGAATAAGAGGGCGCAGCTTCTTCCGATACCTCTGGAAGCACCTGTAATTAGGACTGTTTTCTTCTTCATAATCGACTCCAATCTTATTTAGAAAATGTTTATAAATTATCTATTAAATCAACTTTTTTACATCATTATTATATACTGGAATCATTGCCAATTAAAGCCTCAAGTGATATGATTTACATGATTGAATGTTCATATAGACAAGAAAGTGTAAAGACGTAAAAAGAAGGGAAAGAGGACATCAGATGCTATCAAAATTCAGTGTGAAGAAGCCCTATACAGTGGTTGTGGGAGTTGTTTTGATCATTATTCTGGGGGTGGTATCATTTGGCAATATGACGGTTGACCTGCTGCCAAGTATGAACCTTCCATACGCGCTTGTGATGACTACGTACATAGGGGCAAGCCCGGAAGAAGTAGAAGAGGTTGTGACTAAGCCGGTGGAGCAGACTATGGCTACAGTCAGCAACATCAAGACGGTGCAGTCCGTATCGAACGAGAATGTATCTACGGTGATTCTGGAATTCGACCAGACGGCTAATATGGATTCGGTTACGATAGAGATGCGTGAAAGCCTGGATCAGATCCAGGGATATTGGCCGGATACCGTATCGAATCCGATTATTATGAAATTGAATCCGGATATGATGCCGGTGTTGGTAGCAGCAGTGAGCGCAGAGGGTGAAGAAGCGGTTGGTGCCAGCAAGTTGATCGAAGAACAAGTTGTTCCGGAAGTGGAGAGTGTAGAAGGCGTGGCTTCTGTAACGACTGCGGGTAACATAGAGGAAACCGTTGAGATTACGGTAAATGAACAGAAGGTTACAGAATTAAATGATGAGATTAAAGCGGAGTTAGAGCAGAAGGTAAACGATGCCAAAGGTGCACTGGATGAGGCGAAAGCACAGGTAGAAAGCGGCAAGTTGGCGCTGAAAGCCGGAAAGGCGCAGGCATCTTCCGGGCTTGCGCAGGCGGAAGCGCAGATCTCTATGAAGAGCGAAGAGATTAAGCAGGCACAATTAGAGATCACGGAGAAGATGGCGGAACTGAATATGGCAGAAGCGCAGGTTCAGCAGACTTTGGCGCCGATACAGACAGCGAAGACAGCAGCACAAGCCAGACTGGTTAAACTGGATTTAGAAATGGAGACGGCACAGGCAAGCCAAAGTCAGATTGAAAGTGCGCTGGAGAATCCGGAACTGTCGAATGAAGAAAGGGTAGAACTGGAGGCGCAGTTGGCACAAGTGAAGGTTACGATTGCCGGATATGAGACTGCGCGTACAGCGTTGACTGCTGCGATTCAGCAGTTAGAGGCGCAGGAAGCGAAGATAAAAGAAGGACAGTCACAGATAGATGCAGGTAAGAGTCAATTGGAATCTTTGCAGCATCAGGTGAATGACGGAGCCATGACTTTAGCCGAGGCAAGAGGACAATTGGCTTCTACCCAGTTGGAGGCAGCGGTCGGCATTGGCGAAGGAACTGCGCAGCTTGCAGCGGGAGAAGCGGCTATCCAGATGCAGGAGGCGCAGATGGAAGCGGCAATGGATGAGGCGGCCGCAAGTTCTGATATGAACAGTCTTTTTACGACCGATATGGTTAAGACGATTCTTGCGGCCCAGAACTTCAGCATGCCTGCCGGTTATGTGAACGAAGAGGGGATTGATTATCTGGTACGTGTCGGAGATAAGTTCAAAAGTATTGAAGATATCAAAGATCTGGTGCTGGTTGATATGGAAGGCATAGATCCGATTAAGTTGTCGGATGTGGCAAGTGTGGAATTGGTGAATGATTCTGATGAGAATTATGCTAAGATCAATGGCAATTCCGGAGTGATTCTCGTGGTGCAGAAGCAGACCGGATACTCAACCGGTGACGTAAGTGACCGTGTGCTGGAGCGTCTGGAGCAGGTGAAAAAAGAGATTGACGGAGTGGATACGGTTACTCTTATGGATCAGGGAGTCTATATTGACTTGATTGTGAATTCCGTATTGGAGAATCTGATCTATGGGGCGATACTGGCGATCATCATTCTTCTGGTATTCCTTAAGAGTATCAGACCTACATTTGTTATAGCATGTTCGATTCCAATCAGTATTATGACTGCGCTGGTTGCGATGTATTTCTCTGGCGTGACGTTGAATATTATATCTTTGTCAGGTCTGGCGCTTGGTGTAGGTATGCTGGTGGATAACTCTATTGTGGTGATCGAGAATATCTACCGTATGCGGAATGAAGAAGGCGCATCTGCGAAAGAAGCGGCGATTGAAGGCGCAAGACAGGTGGCGGGAGCGATTGCGGCATCTACGCTGACCACGGTCTGTGTATTTCTTCCGATTGTATTCACATCTGGAATTACCAGACAACTTTTCGTGGATATGGGATTGACGATTGCATATTCATTGCTGGCAAGTCTGATTGTGGCATTGACACTAGTTCCGATGATATCTTCCGGGTTGCTTAAGAAGAATGAATTCAAGGAATCTAAAGTATTTGTCCGGATTAAAGAGTGGTATGGTAAGGTTATCCGAAAAGCATTAGACCGGAAAATATTTGTATTACTGGGAGCGCTGCTGTTATTTGTGGCAAGTATTGCGATAGAATTGTCAAGAGGAACGCAGTTCATGCCGGAGATGGAGAGTACTCAGATTAGCATGACGTTGGAGACGGAGAAGGGAACCAGTCTTAGTGATACGGCCAAAGTGGCAGATGAAGTGATGGAGGAAGTTGGAGCGCTTAAAGATATCGAGGATATCGGAGGACTGGTATCTTCTACAAGTATGATGGGAGAACAGACGGATGTGAACAGCGTTTCCTTCTATGCAACGACAAAAGAAAAACCGTCTATGACGAATGATGAGTTAAAGAAAGAGATTGAAAAAGTTACCAAAGGAATTGATGGGGAACTTACGGTCAACATGTCCAATATGGACATGAGCGCACTGGGAAGTGCGGGAATCAACGTCCAGATTAAAGGGAAGGATCTGGATAAACTGCAGGAGATTGCAAAGGATATTAAGAAGATTCTGGAGGATACCAAAGGTACTCAGAATGTTACGGATGGAACAGAGGATAATAAAGAAGAACTCCGAGTTGTGGTAGATAAGGCAAAGGCAACGCAGCATGGTCTTACGGTTGCACAGGTATATCAGGAATTATATGGCAAACTCTCGAAGGCGCAGACAGCGACGACCTTGTCAACGGATACACACGAATATGATGTCTATGTGCTGGATGATGCTAACGAAAGCATGACCCGTGATGATATCCGGAATATGACTATCACAGCAAAGAAACAAGATGGTACGACGGAAGATGTGAAACTGTCAGATATTGCATCTTTTGAGGATGCGTCCGGTCTTCAGGCGATTAGCCGCAAGGATCAGAGCCGATATATGTCTGTTGCCGCAGAGATTAAGGATGGAGATAATATCGGTCTGGTTAGTAACCGGGTGAAGAAGGCGTTGGCTTCTTATAATACGCCGGAAGGTTATGAAGTGGAGATGACCGGTGAGGATGAGACGATTAACGAAGCGATGATAGAATTGTTCAAGATGCTTGCGCTTGCGCTTGTGTTCATGTATCTGATTATGGTAGCGCAGTTCCAGTCACTGTTATCACCATTTATTGTAATGTTCACCGTGCCGCTTGCATTTACCGGAGGACTTCTGGCATTATGGATTGCGGGAATGCCTGTAAGCGTAATCGCTATGATTGGATTCGTTATGCTGTCGGGTATTATCGTAAATAATGGTATTGTATTTATTGATTATTCGAATCAGTTAATTGTGGGAGGAATGGAACAAAAAGAGGCGCTGGTTGAAGCGGGAAAGACGAGGCTTCGCCCAATTATCATGACGGCTCTTACAACGATTCTTGGCCTGTCAACGATGGCTTTGGGACTCGGTATGGGAGCAGATATGGTACAGCCGATGGCAATTGTAACAATTGGCGGCTTGATTTATGGAACTATCTTGACTTTGGTAGTTGTTCCTTGTATATTTGACTTGTTCCACAGGAAGAGATCGGGAAGCCGTAAAGGAATGGAAGAAGATATGATTTTATTAGAATTGGACCTTAATCAGGAATCAGATGGAGAATCAGATCAGGAATAATGGAGAGGTACATGTATGATTAATAAGGCAGCTGAATTCGCAACCAAGGCGCATGAAGGGCAGTTCCGTAAGGGGACGAAACGTCCTTACATTGTTCATCCGGTAGAAGTTGGGGATATTGTGTCCGGCATGACGAAAGACGAGGAGGTAATCAGCGCGGCATTGCTTCATGATACGATTGAAGATTGTGAAGGAGTGACCCAGAGGGTGCTGGCGCAGGAATTCTCTGAGCGTGTGGCATGGATTGTGGCACAGGAAAGCGAGGACAAGTCTCTGTCATGGATGGACAGAAAGAGAAGTACCATTGAACATCTGCGTAATGCTCCGAGGGAAGTAAAGATGGTAGGACTGGCAGACAAACTTTCGAATATGCGGGATATCGACAGAGATTATCCGGTATATGGCGAAGAACTGTGGAATCGTTTTCGAATGAAGGATAAGAATACGATTGGATGGTATTATAAAGGAATTCGGGATGTTTTGGAGCCGGATTTTACAGGAATAGATGCTTATGAAGAGTATTGCCGGCTGATCCAGAAGAATTTTGAAACGTAGTTCACTGCTTCCCTGCTGGCTTGACTCCTTTTTTCTTTCGGTATATTATTATGAATAGAAGAAGGTCAGGAGTGGACATATGATTATCAGTGCAAGCAGAAGGACGGATATCCCGGCGTTATATCCGGAATGGTTTGTGAATCGCCTAAGAGCGGGGGAGGTGCTGGTGCCGAACCCTTATAACCGTAAGAAAGTAAGCCGTATCCGGTTAAGCCCGGATGTGGTTGACTGTATTGCGTTCTGGACGAAGAACCCGGAGCCGATTCTGCCATATTTAAAAGAGATTGACCGTATGGAATATGAATATTATTTTCAGATGACGATCACGGATTATGAAGAAGAGATGGAGGAGAATCTTCCATCTACTGCTGAATCTATGGCTACTTTTCTGCTTATGAGCGAGCAGCTGGGGAAGGAACGGATGGATTGGCGGTTTGATCCGATCCTTCTGACGAAGAAGTATTCGATTCCTTATCATCTGGAGCAGTTCGAGATGATGTGTGACTGGCTTCATGGTGCTACTACCAGGTGTATTCTTAGTTTTGTGGATTCTTATAAGGGAAGCCCTTATCTGGAACTGGAGAATGAGGAGATGCTGGAATTGGCGGAAGGATTTTCGAAGATTGCCGGAAGGTATCGCCTGCCGCTTTATACCTGTGCTGAGAAGATTGACCTTAGCCGGTATGGAATCGAGCATTGTACGTGTATTGATAAGGAGAAGATACACCGGCTGATTGGGTATAAACTGGACCTTAAGAAGGATGCGGGACAGCGGCGGGAATGCGGCTGTGTAGAGAGTATAGATATTGGGATGTACGATACCTGCATCAATGGATGCAAGTATTGTTATGCGACTGGCAGTCTGGAAAGTGCGAAGAAGAAGCATCAGCAGCATGACCCGACTTCGTCTTTGCTGATTGGGCATCTGAAGGGGGACGAAGTGATTACGGACCGCGAGGTGAAGTCGAGCAGAGATAACCAGATCTCGCTGTTTGATCTGCCGATGTTTTAGCGGAGACGGGTTTTTCAGTTGTGAGGAAATATAACAAAGAAATGGTGATGTTATGGCAGAGATACGAAAACGAATGACCTTTTACGGAAGAGTGCAAGGGGTTGGATTTCGGTATACAGCCAAGTGTCTGGCACAGTCATTAGGACTGACTGGCTGGGCCAGGAATGAATATGACGGCACAGTACTTATGGAAGTGCAGGGGCGTGAGCCGATGATTCATAAATTGATGGAAGGTCTGAATCGCAATATGTTCATAACGATTGACTGGATTGACAGTGAAGAGATTCCTGTCATACAGGAAAGTTGTTTTTATGTACGATGATGTGTTAATATATTGGGGACAGGGGAAAATCAAAAAGGGACACGGCAAATTTAATTGGGGACGGGGGAAATTGAAAAAACCCCCGTCCCCAAAAGGAACGGCGGAGAGTTGACATGGGAAGAGAAGTAGGAAAAAAGAGTGTAAAGAGCAGAATCGTATCAGCAGCATGGCAGTTGTTCTATGAGAAGGGCTATAATGGTACGACGGTGGATGACATTATTGAGTTGTCGGATACATCAAAGGGTTCTTTCTATTATTATTTCAATACGAAAGATGAACTTTTGGATACATTGTCGCTGATCTTGGATGAGTATTATGAGGAATTAGATTCGAAGATGGATTCGGAGATGAATAGTTTCTTCAAATTATTATATCTGAACTATGAGATGCATACGATGATAGAGGAGAAGATCAGTATGGATCTGCTGGCTTCATTATATTCGACTCAGCTTGTTGCTGAGAGGCAGAGTCATCTTTTAGACCAGAATCGTAATTATTACAAGTTGATTACTAGGATTGTGGAAGAAGGACAGAAGCGTGGCCAGATACGTGATGATATTGCGGTTAGCGACGTGACCAGATACTACGCGATGTGTGAGCGGGCTCTGGTATCAGACTGGTGCCTGAATAAGGGGAGTTACTCGTTGGGAGAGTATAGCAAAGAATGCATGCCGTATATGATGGAGCATTTTAAGGCATAGATGAGCGGATGCGGGAGGCTGATGGTATGATGATACAAGGCCTGAAGAAGTTTTCGTTATTGGATTATCCAGGAAAGACAGCATGCACAATATATACAGCCGGGTGTAATTTCCGATGCCCTTACTGCTATAATGCTTCGCTGGTAATCGATACATATAAGAATAAGGAGATCCCTCCGGAGGATGTCTATGATTTCTTAAAAAGACGCCAGGGGATACTGGATGGCGTATGCCTGACTGGCGGTGAGCCTTTGATTCAGCATGGAGTTGAAGAATTCCTAAACCGCGTTAAAGAGATGGGATATCAGATTCGATTAGAGACTAACGGCAGTTTTCCGGATAAATTAAGGAAAATAGTTTCGGCAGGGTTGGTTGACTACGTGGCAATGGATATCAAGAATTCTCAGGAAAGTTATGGAAAAACGGTGGGAATTGATGGGTATAATGTGGAAAACGTCCATCGAAGCGTTGGGTATCTGTTAAAAGGCGAAGTGGATTATGAGTTTAATACAACGGTTGTGCTGGAGTTCCACCAGAGATCGGATTTTGAATCCATAGGAAGATGGCTTAGAGGTGCCAGACGCTATTACCTCCAACCATTTGTGAATTCTGATGATCTGATACGAAGCGGACTTCACCGCTATAATGACAGCATTATGGAACAGGCACTTGAGATTGTGCAGAGATATATACCGGAGGCGAGATTACGAGGTTAATCTCGCCCTTTTAATGCGCTATTTTTGCCGATGCCAAAATGATCCGCCTTGAGAATCTCAAATGCTTTCTCATAATTCCCCTTGCGCATATACTGTACCATCTTTTTTAGGTTCTCATTCGTCCTTGGAATCCGCATACCGTTTTTAATAGAATATTGACCAATACGGATCAATTCAGACAGATTATTCTCATAGATCCGATTAATTCTGTTATTTCCAAATATGCTGATGATCTCCATATGCATGGCTGTATCGGCAACCTCCCATTCAAATAAGTCACCGGCAGCTGCACACATGCGTACAACCTTTTCTTCAATACGATAAGAATACTCTTCATTCTGACCGGAAGTGAAGATGAGTTTGAATGCGGCTCCTTCCAGCAGTTCGCGCAATTGATAGATCTCGTTGATGTCTTTGTCCGTAATCTCTTTTACTGTCATGGATTTATAATAGTCTGATACGATGAGACCCTCTGCCTGTAATGTCTGGATCGCTGTACGTACCGGGCTTCGGCTCATCCCCAGTTCTTTGGTGAGCATGGCTTCGGTAAGCGGCATGCCAGGAGGATAAGTCAGATTCAAGATATTATGTTTTATCTGTTCGTATGCCTGATCGGCAAGGGATACGTTCTTTTCAGCCATAGCATAGATCCGTCCTTTCTTGCTGATAATGAAATATAACCTGGGATAATGTATACGTTCCGCTAAAATGTATACAAATTATAACGTATTTTGGACGAAAACTCAAGATAAGAAACTTAAAATAGATATTGACTTTCCTACATATACGTGCTATAGTCATAACAGAAAATAAATTGTATACAAATCATAAAAATGTATACAAAAACATGTTGGATATGTGTGAAAGGAAGGTAATCAGAGATGAAATTAGGATTTATCGGTACAGGCAATATGGCATCTGCAATCATGGGTGGTATTATAAAGAATCAGGTGATCCCGGCAGAAGAGATTATCGGAGCAGACCTGTTCGCACCTGGAAGAGAGCGCGTGAAAGAACAGTTCGGTATTCATGTGACTGATAGTAATAAAGAAGTAGTGGAACAAGCGGAAGTTCTCATTTTATCTGTAAAACCTCAGTTTTATGAGAGTGTTATCTGCGAGATCAGAGATGTTATAAAAGAGAACCAGATTGTAATCACAATTGCACCAGGCAAGACACTCTCCTGGCTGGCTGAGCAGTTCGGTAAGGATGTAAAGATTGTCCGTACTATGCCGAATACGCCTGCAATGGTAGGAGAGGGTATGACAGCAGCATGCCCGAATGAGCATATGACAGAAGAAGAGATTGCGTATGTGCGCACGCTGTTAGAGAGTTTCGGCCGTGTAGAGATCGTGCCAGAGCGTCTGATGGATGTAGTTGTTGCGGTCAGCGGAAGTTCACCGGCCTATGTATTCATATTGATCGAGGCTATGGCAGATGCGGCAGTATCCGGTGGAATGCCAAGAGCACAGGCTTATCAGTTTGCCGCACAGGCAGTGCTTGGAAGTGCGAAGATGGTATTAGATACCGGAAAGCATCCGGGTGAATTGAAGGATATGGTATGTTCCCCGGCAGGAACGACAATCGGAGCGGTTCGCGAGTTAGAAGAACGTGGCTTTAGAAGTGCGATTATTGAAGCAATGAAAGTGTGCGAAGAGATATCAAGTAGTTTATAATCAGTAATAGGTTTGTTTATATTAAGTACCTCGAACGGCAAAAGCATCCCGGCTAATTACCAGGATGCTTTTGTCGTTTTTGCAAAATAACTAGAATGATTTGCCAGTTTTGTGAAAATAATGTATACTCATTCAAGCACCCCGTAATTATAAGAAGAGAGAACTGGAAAAAAAGGAGCGGGTAAAGACATGGAGAAAATCTTGGATTATTTTACAATAGATGATGCATTTGGAGGCAATCAGGAGTGGTTTACGAATGTTGTTATGTATATCGGAGGATGTGGCGCTGCGACGGCATGTGACAGTTGTATCTATTTTGCAAAATATATGGGAATGGAGAAACTGTATCCCTATGATATCTGTAATCTGAATAAAGATGATTATAAGAAATTCAGTCAGATTATGAAGCCTTATATACGCCCAAGAGTAGGCGGAGTTAAGAAACTGGAGTGGTATATGGAAGGACTTCGAAAATACATGGAGGATGTTAATGCAGGAAAAGGTATACCTCTTAAAATAAAAGGCTTCGTGGGTTCGCGTTCATATGAAGAAAGCGCCTGCATGATAAAAAGTCAGATTGACGCAGGGATGCCGGTACCGTATCTGATGCTGAAGCATAAGAATGAAGAGGCGTATAAGGATTTTATATGGCATTGGTTTTTGGTAGTGGGATATGAAGAGACGAAAGAAGGAATGAAGATTATCGTGGCGACCTATGGGGAGAAGTCGGCATTGCCTCTAAAAGAATTATGGGATACGGGCTATGAAGAAAAAGGAGGCATGATAATATATTCATTAAATTAAAAGAATTTCATGCAATGGACACATTTTCCTGTTAAAATAGTAAAAAAGAAGGAAATATTTGTAGAAGGCAGGTTTGTGGATTGAATAGGAAACAGATGATACAAGGATGCATCGTACTGACGGTTGCAGTTGCTGTATTCGGTACTGTCAGTATGGGGAAGACTGCCGAAGCGGAAGGGAGTCAGACAAAGAAACAGGCAGCAGTCGAAACTTCCAAGAAGGCAGATGTACAGTCGGATCGTAAGGTGGAAGCGGATCGTAAGACAAGTGAATTGACGAAGAAGCAGAAGGAGACTCTGGAACAGATTCAGGAAGTCTATGATGTCCAGGAACAGGAGAAGATCAGAGAGGAATTGGAAAAGAAGAAGGCTTCTTCGGAATATACATTTAATAATATGCTGATTGAGCGTAACCCGTTCGGGACGAATAGTCTGTCGCTATATGTGTATTTTAACACGGAGGATGCAGTTAATGTTGCATATACGGTTCATGTTAAGGATTCGTCAATCCGTGATTTTGGCAGGAACGTATATCAGGAGCAGCACTACCAGACGGAGCATGAATTCCAGATAGTCGGGCTGGTGCCGGAGATGGAGAACCAGATTACATTCTTTCTTACAAGGAAAGATGGGTCTACGGATACGAAGCAGATCGTGATGGAGATGGGAAGCGTCATGGGTTCGGAGGAAGTGGACCTGGAGCGGACGATGGAAGGAGACGCTGAAGAATTAGAAGCGGGGCTGTATGTTGTAATGGGCGATGGCAGCGAGCCGCTGGATTTCATGTATTATTATGATAATGAAGGCGTGTTGCGAGGGGAGATTCCGTTGCTTGGATATCAGAGCCATCGCTTGATATTCGATAAGGATTCTATGTATTACAGTATCTCGGAGACGAAGATGGTGCAGGTGAACCGGATCGGACAAGTTACGGCTATCTACGATCTTGGCAGATATCGGCTGCATCATGACTATGTGTTTGATGAGAATGGCAATATGCTGATACTGGCGACGGATACGGAGCAGGACAGCGTAGAGGATGTGGTGCTCAAACTGGATGTGAATTCAGGCGAAGTAACGGAAGTACTGGATCTGGGCGATCTATTTGCAAGTTATAAATCAGAATGCCAGAAGAATTCTAAAGGCGAGTTGGACTGGATGCATATCGATGCGATTCAATGGATTGGAAATGGATCGGTGCTCTTAAGTTCCGGAGAAACCTCTTCTATTATAAAGGTGGACAACATTTATGATGCTCCGGTGATTTCCTACATGATCGGGGAGAAGTTATTCTGGGCAGATACAGAATACGAAAGCCTGGTATTTAACAAAGATGGAGATTTTACCAGTCAGGGAGGGCAGCATAGTATTGCGTATGTAGAAGACGATTCGCTGGAAGATGGACAATATTACCTGTATATGTTCAATAACAATATAGGAATCAGTGCGAAAGATGAAGCGATTTCCTATTATTACAAATATCTTGTAGATGAGAATGCGGGAACTTTCAGCCTTGTGGATTCTTTTGAAGTGCCATATTCTGAAGATGCGGGAAGCGCACAGGAGATTGGCGGCAATGTAGTGATCAGTTCAGGAACACAGGGGATCTTCGGAGAGTATGACGAGGATCATAAATTGATTGCAAGTTATAAGACGGATGGGGAGAACGGTATCTATCGTGTCTATAAATATGATTTTGGCGGATTTTATTTTGAGGATGAAGAAGGCTAAATAGCTACTTTACGAATTGGGGAATATCCGTTACAATAATAAGCACAGTTTTGAATAATAAGAGTATAGAAAAGAGGAAATCACTATGGCAAATCCAATTGTTACATTTGAAATGGAGAATGGCGACATTATGAAAGCAGAACTGTATCCGGAGATCGCGCCGAATACGGTTAACAATTTTATCTCATTGGTGAAGAATGGATACTATGATGGTCTGATCTTCCACCGTGTCATCAGAGGATTTATGATTCAGGGCGGATGTCCGAACGGAACGGGAATGGGCGGTCCGGGATATAACATCAAGGGAGAATTCGCACAGAATGGCTTCGCGAATGATCTGGCGCACACAGAAGGTGTTTTGTCTATGGCAAGAGCCATGCATCCGGATTCTGCAGGATCACAGTTCTTCATCATGCATAAGAATTCACCGCATCTGAACGGAGCATATGCTGCATTTGGTAAGATTATCGAGGGTATGGATGTGGTCAATAAGATTGCTGAGACAGATACAGATTATAGTGACAGACCGCTGAACGAGCAGAAGATGAAGAAGGTTACCGTGGATACGCAGGGAGTGGACTATCCGGAACCGGAGAAAGCATAGTCCTGTCTGGAAGATGTATCAGAATATGATTGCCGGAATGTTACTGACATTGATGTGCTGCGCCTTATAGGGCAGCACATTTTTTGTATCATAGGAAACTTCGTTCCCTATGATACAAAATCCTCCGGGGGATCGGACGGCGTAAGATTCTGTGGGTGTAAGGATGGTCTGTGGATTTCGGCAGCAGGAATGAGATTGGCATGTGTTATATGAGTAAAACTGCACCTTGCAAAAAAGAATGGGATAACGTACAATAGGTAAGTGTTGAGAGATGATAGAAGAAAATGAATAAAAAACGCGCGAAAGCGTGTCGTAAGATTAGGTGGAGGCAGACCTCATGGATATGGTTCAGACAGAAAAACTGGTATATGAATATGAGAAGAGGGATGAAGAGGGCAATGTCATCGGAATGTCCCGCGCGATTGATGAGGTGGATATTGACGTTAAGGAGGGGCAGTTCATTGCTATCCTTGGTCATAATGGTTCGGGAAAGTCTACGCTTGCCAAGCACATCAATGCAATCCTGGTCCCGACAGAAGGAACGATGTGGGTGAATGGCAGGAACACCAGTGATCCGGAGGAATTATGGAATGTTCGCCAGTCGGCGGGGATGGTATTCCAGAATCCGGACAATCAGATTATCGGAACAGTTGTTGAAGAGGATGTGGGATTCGGACCTGAGAATCTGGGGGTTCCAACGGATGAGATCTGGCAGCGTGTGGAGGATAGCCTGAAGGCGGTGGGAATGATTGAGTACCGCCATCATTCGCCGAATAAGTTATCCGGCGGACAGAAACAGCGAGTGGCGATTGCCGGAGTTGTGGCGATGGAACCGAAGTGTATTGTGCTGGATGAGCCTACGGCGATGTTAGATCCGGTAGGAAGAAAAGAAGTCCTGAAGACGGTGAAGAAGTTAAGGGAGAAGAAGCAGGTTACTGTGATTCTGATCACTCATTATATGGAAGAAGTTGTAGATGCTGATAAAGTCTACGTGATGGATCATGGACGTGTAGTGATGGAAGGGACGCCGCGAGAAGTATTTTCCAGGGTGGACGAACTGAAGAACTACCGCCTGGATGTGCCGCAGGTGACGATTCTGGCGCATGAACTGAAGAAGAGAGGGCTTCAGATCCCGGATGGCATCTTAAGAAAAGAAGAGTTGGTGGAAGTGCTATGTCAATTAAATTAGAACATCTGAATTATGTATATAGCCAGGGGACTGCATATGAGAAGAAGGCGCTTAAGGATATCTGCCTGGAGATTCCGCATGGTGAGTTTGTGGGAATTATCGGACATACAGGGTCTGGCAAATCAACGCTGATCCAGCATTTGAACGGTCTGATTAAAGCGACCAGTGGCGCGTTGTACTATAATGGTGAGAATATTTACGAAGAAGGATATCATATGCGGGAACTGAGGAATCAGGTTGGTCTGGTATTCCAGTATCCGGAGCATCAGTTGTTCGAGATTGATGTGATGACGGATGTGTGTTTTGGACCGAAGAATCAGGGGCTTAGTCCCGAAGAGTGTAAGCAGCGGGCGCTGGAGGCATTGCAGTTAGTAGGGCTTAAGGAGAAATATTATCAGTCATCACCGTTCGAACTGTCCGGCGGACAGAAGCGGCGAGTGGCAATTGCCGGCGTGCTGGCGATGCGACCTAAGGTGTTGGTGCTGGACGAGCCGACGGCGGGGCTTGACCCGAAAGGAAGGGATGATATCCTGGATCAGATTGCGTATCTTCACAGGCAAAGTGACATGACGGTCATCCTGGTGTCTCATAGCATGGAGGATATTGCAAGATATGCGGACCGCATTATTGTTATGAATAAAGGAACGGTAATGTATAATGATGCGCCGAAGAAAGTATTTGAACATTATCAGGAACTGGAGAAGGTGGGGCTTGCGGCTCCGCAGGTTACTTATATTATGCATGATCTTGCCAAGAGAGGGATGCCGGCGAAGACTGGTGTGACCACGGTGGAAGAGGCGGCAGATGAGATCATGCGGGTACTGGAGAAGAAAGAATGATTCGAGATATAACTATAGGACAATATTATCCTGCAAAAAGCATACTGCACAGGCTGGATCCCAGAACGAAACTGGTGTCTACGCTTTTGTATCTGGTGTCTTTATTTTTGTTCAAAAGCATATCGGGATATCTGGTGGCGACTGTATTCCTGATGGCAATTATCAGGATGTCGAAAGTGCCGTTTGCTTATATTGTGCGGGGATTGAAGCCGATCATCATGCTGTTGATGATTACGGTGCTGTTTAATCTGTTCCTAACAAGGGATGGGGATGTGCTGTTCCATGCATGGATATTCACGATCACAGAAGGCGGGCTGGTAACGGCGGTGTACATGGCGATTAGGCTGATCTATCTGATTATCGGTTCATCGCTGATGACATTTACCACAACGCCGAATGAACTGACGGATGGAATTGAAGAATTGCTGGGTCCATTGAATAAGATTCATGTGCCGGTACATGAGATTGCAATGATTATGTCCATTGCACTGCGTTTTATCCCGATTCTTCTGGAAGAGACAGATAAGATCATGAAAGCACAGATTGCCCGCGGCGCAGACTTAGAAAGCGGGAATATGATACAGAAAGCCAAGAGCATGATTCCGATTCTTGTGCCTTTGTTCGTATCAGCCTTCCGACGTGCCAATGACCTGGCGATGGCGATGGAGGCAAGATGCTACCGGGGAGGAGAGGGCAGGACGAAGATGAAGCCGCTCCATTACCAGAAACGAGATCATATGGCTTATATTGTTGTAATTGTATATGTAATTGCGGTGGTGGTTATTGGAAAATACGTGCCGCTGCATATCTGGGTATTCTAAATTGTATTTGGGGACGGGGGTTTTTTCAATTTCCCCGTCCCCAATTGAAATAGCCCTGTCCCTTTTTGAATTTCCCCTGTCCCCAAGAGGTATTGTATGAAAAGAGTGAAAATTGTCGTTGCCTATGATGGCACGAATTACTGTGGCTGGCAGATTCAGCCCAACGGAATTACAATTGAAGAGGTTCTTAACAAGGCGCTAAACAAGTTGACATGCGAGGATATCCGCGTCATCGGCGCAAGCCGTACGGATTCCGGAGTCCATGCTCTGGGGAATGTAGCGGTATTCGACACAGAGTCGCAGATTCCGCCGGAGCGGATGGCTTATGCCCTGAATCAGAAACTTCCGGAGGATATTGTGATTGTGAAGTCTGAGGAAGTGCCGGCGACCTGGCATCCGCGTTATCAGGATGAGGTAATTAAGACCTATGAATACCATATCTATAATGCCTCGGTTCCGAATCCCTTGAAACGGAAGTACAGTACATTCGTCTCTTTCCCCATGGATGTAGAGAAGATGCGCCAGGGGGCGGCCTGTCTTGTGGGAGAACATGATTTTGCCAGTTTCTGCAATGTGCGTACGAACGTGGAGGATACGGTGCGCACGGTACATGAGATACAGATTGACCAGAAGGGGGCGGATATTACGATCCGCATTACGGGAAATGGCTTTCTCTACAATATGGTGCGGATCATCGCGGGAACGTTGATTCGCGTGGGACGAGGCTTTTACACTCCCGAGCGGGTGAAAGAGATATTAGATGCAAAGGAACGGACGGAGGCGGGCGTGACAGCACCGCCGAATGGATTGGTATTGGTGGAGATTCATTATGGAGAATAAGATTTATTTTGATAACGGAAGTACCTCTTGGCCGAAAGCGCCGCGAGTAGCCGGAGCGATGTCGGACCTTCTGACCAATGGTGCTTTTAATATTAACCGGGGGAATTATGAAGGCGCATATGAAGTGGAGGGAATCGTGCTGGATACCAGAGAGCAGCTTGCAAGACTCTTCCATGCGGCAGATTCCAGATGCGTGATCTTTACACCTGGAATTACATATTCACTGAACTATTTTATAAAAGGATTCTTACAATTTGGCGATCATGTGCTTGTATCAGGTTTGGAGCACAATGCGGTGATGCGTCCGCTCAGACAGATGGAAGCCTGTGGTGTGACTTATGATGTGGTAAGAACTCAGAAGGATGGAACCGTATATCCGGAAGATGTAGAAAAGGCAATCAGGAAAAATACGAAAGCGGTCATCATGCTCCATGCCTCCAACGTCTGTGGCACGGTTCTCCCGATTAGAGAGATTGGAGAGATCTGCCGCGGGCATCATATCTTCTTCGTGGTGGACACGGCGCAGAGTGCCGGAACGATTGAGGTGAATATGCAGGATGATGGAATTGACTTTCTGGCATTTACCGGGCATAAAGGATTGCTTGGACCTCAGGGGATTGGCGGATTTCTCATATCGGAGGAGTTGAACAGCCAGATGAAGCCTTATATTGCCGGAGGCACGGGAAGCCAGTCGGATTCTCTGGATATGCCTCTTGACCTTCCGGATAAATATGAGAGCGGAACGATGAATTTGCCGGGGATTATTGGATTACATGCTGCCCTTTCTTATATAGAGGAGATTGGGCTTGCTAAGATCCATGCAAAGAAGATGGAACTGACCCGCTACTTCCTGGAACGTGTGAAGGAATTCCCTGGTATCCGTATCGCCGGAAAAACAGAAGTCGGAGATCGTGTGGCTGTGGTGTCGTTGGATTTTGTAAATGCAGACAATGCGATGATGGCTTTTGAACTGGAACAAGAGTATGGAATCATGACAAGAGTAGGGCTTCATTGTGCTCCGCTGGCGCATCAGACGCTGGGAACATATCCGCAGGGAACGGTACGTTTTGCGTTCAGCGCTGCCAACACGATGGAGGAAATCGACCGGTGTGTGGAAGGATTCCGAGAATTATTATCAGTATAGATAGCATAAATAATTCGATTTTAATATAATAAAAATCAATGGGTTTTTCCATTGCCCAGGCTTTACAAACATGGTACGGTAAACTTAGTAAAATATCAGTACGATAAATGATACTAAGGAGGAAAATATTATGGCTGATTATCGTAAAATGTGGGAAGATTTGGGGATGGATGTGGAGATGCACGATCAATTATGTGCCGTTCTGCCACAGGCATTTGGGGATGTCTATCTGTCTCAGGAAAATCGTCCGGAGGGCATGGACTACTACAATATGGTTGTAGCAGATATCCATGGAATCCGTCCGGCAGAACTGATTGAGCATCAGAAAAAAGGCGGCAAGGTATTCGGAACTTTCTGCGTATATGTACCTGATGAGATCGTATTTGCAGCAGATGCAATTGCGACAGGTCTGTGCGGCGGCTCCCAGTTCTGGGTGCCAGGTGGCGAGAAAGTGCTTCCGAAGAATACCTGTCCATTGATTAAGGCTTCCGTAGGCGCGAGACTGGATCGTACCTGTCCATTCTTCAGAATTGCAGATATGTACGTTGGAGAGACAACCTGTGACGGCAAGAAGAAGGCATGGGAGATTTTAGGTGAGGATGTTCCGGTTCATGTGATGGATCTTCCGCAGATGAAACGTGCAAAAGATATCAAAGCATGGGCAGAAGAGATTGCGGAATTCAAGAATGTAGTAGAAGAATTCACTGGCAACAGTGTTACTGCTGAGAAACTTGCTGAGAGTATCAAACTGATCAATGGAAAGAGAAAAGCGTTAGAGAGACTGTATGAAACACGTAAGAATGACACGCTTCCGATCAGCGGATGTGACGCTCTGTTAATCTCTCAGATTGCATTCTATGACGATCCGGGAAGATTTACACAGATGACCAATGCTCTGTGTGATGAACTTGAGCAGCGCATCAAAGATGGTGTTAGCGTAGTGCCGGCTGGAACCAAGCGTATTATGCTGACAGGAACTCCGCTTGCAATTCCGAACTGGAAGTTACATAACATTGTAGAGACAAGCGGCGGTGCGGTTGTCTGTGAAGAGATGTGTACAGGAACACGTTATTTTGAAAATCTGGTAGATGAGACCAAGACAACGGTAGAGGAGCAGATTACGGCTCTTGCAGAGAGATATATGAATATCAACTGTGCATGCTTCACTCCGAATGAGGGAAGAATCGATGACATCTTACGCCTTGCAAAAGAGTACAAGGTTGACGGTATTATCGATGTGAATCTGAAGTTCTGTAACCTGTATGATACTGAAGGATACCTGGTAGAGCGTGCGCTGAAAGAAGCAGGAATTCCGGTGCTTGGAATCGAGACAGATTATACAGACAGCGATGCACAGCAGCTTCGTACAAGAGTCAGTGCATTTATTGAAATGCTGAACAATTAATTCGTAAAATATTAGAAAAGGAAGTATGCATATGCCAAAAATCCAGCATTATGTATTATTTCCCAATCATGATAATGGCATGCGGCTTTACAAAGAATTGAAGAAACTGGGGGTTCGGGCAACCATAGCCCCCACCCCCAGAGCCGCAAGCAAGTGCTGTGGAATCTCACTCTTAATAGAAGAGAAAGATATTGATACTATCCAGGCATGTATTGATGAGCATGGGATTGAGATTCTGAAGATTGCAGCCATTGAGAGGGATATTAACCCGAAGAGGGATCGGTATTGCTAAAACTGATATTACAAGATATCGTTTAGAAGAAATATGGATAAATGAGGTAGAGAAACGTGAATTATGTAGGAATTGACATTGGCTCAACAGCATCCAAAGTAGTTGCCAGAGGCGTGAAGGATATCCAGTTTGTTCTTCCGACCGGATGGAGCAGTAAAGAGACAACTCAGACAATTAAAGAAAAACTGAAAGAAGAAGGTATTGATGTCCTGTCTGACGACACGAAGGTTGTAGCGACAGGATATGGTCGTATCGCAGTGGATTTTGCTGATTATGTGATCACTGAGATTACCTGCCACGCAAGAGGCGGAAGAGAGATGGCAGGGAATGACTGTGCGATTATCGATGTGGGCGGTCAGGATACGAAGGTGATTCTGGTAGAGCATGGCATGGTACAGGATTTCCTTATGAATGATAAATGTTCGGCAGGAACGGGCAAATTCCTGGAGATTATGGCAAATCGTCTAGGTGTTACTTTGCAGGAATTATTCGATATGGCAGCAGCCGGAACCGTCATCCCGATCAGTTCGTTGTGCACGGTATTCGCTGAATCGGAGGTCATCAATTACATAGGCGAAGGAAGAAAACGAGAAGATATTGCAGCGGGAGTTGTGGATTCTGTGGCGGCGAAGGTGGCACAGTTAAGCCAGAGGAAGAGCCTTCCGAATAAGGTGATTCTGACAGGAGGATTGAGTCATAGCCAATATTTTACACAGATTTTATCAGAGAAGATCGGTCAGACTGTAGAACCGACAGAACATGGAAGATATGCCGGTGCATTGGGCGCGGCTTTATTAGCAAAAGAGAAGTCAAGATAGGATTGACTTCTCTTTTTTGACTATTTTATGTGACTGAAAATTGCAAAAAATTCTTCAAAATAGTTTGATAAAAATAAAACAAAAGATAAAATATCGCAAAAAACTATATACAATTTTAAATTTTATGATAATATAAGGGTACAATAAATCTGAGGGAGGTTTAGATATGGAAATGTTATTGAACATTGTTCCTGTGCTGGGGATTGTTGCACTGTTGTTCGCGGGAGTGTTGGCGGCGAGAGTGAACAGGCAGGATGCAGGAACCGAAAGAATGAGAGAGATTGCAGCTTCTATTAGTGAAGGTGCCCAGGCATTCCTGACAGCAGAATACAAGATATTGATCTTTTTTGTAGTTGTGCTGTTTGTATTGATCGGAGTGGGAATCGGTAACTGGGTGACAGCAGTTTGTTTTGTAGTGGGTGCTTTATTCTCTACACTCGCGGGATATTTTGGAATGAGTGTGGCTACAAAGGCGAATGTAAGAACTGCCAATGCTGCAAGAGAAAGCGGAATGAACCGGGCACTTTCTATCGCATTTTCCGGCGGAGCGGTTATGGGAATGTGCGTGGCGGGACTTGGCGTTCTTGGAGTGAGTGCAATCTACATCGTTACGAAGAATGTAGATGTGCTGTCAGGCTTCAGTCTTGGGGCATCGTCTATCGCGCTTTTTGCCCGTGTTGGCGGCGGTATCTATACGAAGGCTGCCGACGTAGGCGCTGATCTGGTAGGCAAGGTAGAAGCAGGAATTCCGGAGGATGACCCGCGTAATCCGGCGGTAATTGCAGATAATGTGGGAGACAATGTAGGTGATGTGGCAGGTATGGGTGCAGACCTGTTCGAATCTTATGTCGGTGCGCTGATCTCAGCACTGACACTTGGAATCGTATACTATAAAGTAGAAGGTGCCATCTATCCATTGATGATTGCGGGACTTGGATTAGTTGCTTCGATTCTTGGGACTTTCTTTGTAAGGGGCGATGAGAATTCCAATCCGCATAAGGCGCTTAAGATGGGATCTTATGTAGCCAGTGCAATCGTGCTGGTTGTGGCATTCGTATTCAGCAAATGTCTCTTCGGCAATCTGAATGCGGCGATTTCTATTGTGGCGGGGCTTTTGGTCGGCTTATTGATCGGAATTATTACAGAGATCTATACGTCTGGCGATTACAAATCAGTAAAAGTAATCGCAGAACAGTCAGAGACGGGAACCGCAACGACCGTTATTAGTGGTCTGGCAGTAGGAATGAAGTCTACTGCTGTTCCGATCCTTTTGATCTGCGTGGGAATCTTCGTGGCGTATCAGTTCTGTGGGCTCTACGGAATCGCACTGGCAGCGGTGGGGATGCTGTCTACGACTGCGATTACGGTAGCGGTAGATGCATATGGACCGATTGCGGACAATGCAGGCGGTATCGCAGAGATGTCAGGACTTGAGCCTGAGGTTCGTAAAATTACGGACAAATTAGACGCAGTTGGCAATACGACAGCGGCAATGGGAAAGGGATTTGCCATCGGCTCGGCAGCACTGACAGCCCTTGCATTATTCGTATCCTATGCGGAAGCGGTACAGATGAAAAGCATAGATCTTCTGGACAGCCGTGTCATTATCGGATTGTTCATCGGAGGCATGCTTCCGTTCTTGTTCTCGGCTATGACCATGGAGTCGGTATCAAAAGCGGCGTACAAGATGATTGAAGAAGTAAGGCGGCAGTTTAGGGTCATGCCTGGCATCATGCAGGGAACAGAGAAGCCAGATTATAAATCCTGCGTTGCAATCTCGACCACAGCAGCTTTAAAAGAGATGTTAATCCCAGGCATTATGGCAGTACTTGCCCCGCTGGCGGTAGGGCTTCTCCTGGGACCGGCAGCCTTAGGCGGACTCCTTGCAGGCGCACTTGTAACAGGCGTTATGCTGGCAATCTTCATGTCCAACTCCGGCGGAGCATGGGATAACGCGAAGAAATTCATCGAAGACGGCTCCCATGGAGGCAAAGGAAGCGAAGCCTATAAAGCCGCCGTCGTAGGTGACACCGTAGGAGATCCATTTAAAGACACCTCAGGTCCATCCATCAACATTCTGATCAAGTTAATGACCATCGTATCCCTGGTATTCGCCCCACTTTTCTTATCGGTTGGCGGATTGCTGTAAATCTATTGTTACAGTTGGGTTATATCGGCGGAATTATAAGAAATTAATATTAGATAAACACGGCAGTATTTTCCAGCGAAAACCGGGAATACTGCCGTTATATAGTTACACATTGCCAGTAAACAGCAGTTCTGCGAGGAGATATGCCCCGTTTGCGTGGGGGATATCTCCTCGCAGAACCGCGTCCCCTGCCCGTTTTTTAACTATAAAACTGGCAACCCGTAAAACTTTGTGGTAATATATGTGACGGAACATATTTTATAAGAATAAAATTGAGATAGAAAAGAGGCATTTACATGACAAAAGTTGACATTATTTCAGGTTTTTTAGGAGCCGGAAAGACTACATTCATTAAACAGTTGATTGACAAAGTATTCGCAGGTGAGAAATTGGTCCTGATTGAAAATGAATTCGGAGAGATTGGAATTGACGGAGGTTTCCTGAAAGATGCAGGAATCGAGATTACAGAGATGAATTCCGGCTGTATCTGCTGTACTTTGGTAGGAGATTTTAGCAAGGCACTTCAGAAAGTATTAGAGGAATACCACCCGGACCGTGTCATCATTGAGCCATCTGGTGTCGGTAAACTGTCAGATATTGTAAAAGCGATTGAAGATGTGAAGAAGGATGCAGACATTGAGATTGATGGAAGAATTACAGTGGTTGATGGAAAGAAAGCGAAGTTATATCTTAAGAATTTCGGAGAATTCTTCGAGGATCAGGTGAAACATGCGTCTACGATCGTTGTCAGCCGGACACAGATGATGACGGATGAGAAGATTGAGGAGTGTATCCACATGCTGCGGGAAGAGAATACTGATGCTGCCATTATCTCTACACCATGGGAACAGTTGAGTGCGGAAGCCATCGGACGTGCTTTGAAGCAGGGAGCAGAGATAGAGGAACTGCTGGAGGCGCATCATCATGAACATCACGATGAGTGCTGCGAGCATGAGCATCATCACGAGCATCATCACGGCGAGTGCTGCGAGCATGAGCATCACCATGAGCATCATCACGACGAGTGCTGCGAGCATGAGCATCACCACGAACATGAGCACCACCACGATGAGTGCTGCGAACATGAGCATCACCATGAGCATCATCACGACGAGTGCTGCGAGCATGAGCATCACCATCATGAGCATCACCATGACGGTTGCTGCGGTCATGACCACCACCATCATCACGCAGATGAAGTATTTACAAGTTGGGGAAAAGAGACGGCTCATAAGTACACGGAAGAGGAATTGGATTTCATATTGAAAGCATTGTCCGAGACGGAAGCATATGGAACGATTCTCCGCTCCAAGGGAATCATCCCTATGGCGGACGGTACATGGAAGCAGTTTGATTTTGTTCCGGAAGAGTATGAGGTGAGAGTCGGCCAGGCTGATTATACCGGGCGTCTGTGTGTGATTGGAACAGATCTGAAGGAAGAAGAACTTTTGAAGTTATTTCACATATAAGATTGCGGGAAGATGAGTGGAATAATAATGTAGATTAGAATGAAGGTGATTGTATGGTGACGCCAGTATTTGTGTGTACAGGCTTTTTAGATAGCGGGAAGACAACTCTGGTAAAAGAGACGTTGATGGAACAAGAATGGATAGAGCCGGGGCTGACGCTTCTGATTCTTTGCGAAGAGGGAGAGGAAGAATATCCGAAGGAATATCTGGACGAAAAAGAGATGGTTCTTCTTAAGATTGACGAATTTGAGCAGTTGAATTCAACATTTTTTAAGAACTGTGAAAAGAATTATCATCCGATGCAGGTGGTGATTGAATACAACGGTATGTGGAAACTGGAAGAATTATTAGCAATCAAATATCCTCGGAATTGGGAACTGCAGGGAGTATACTCTACGGTTGACGGTACGACTTTGGATATGTATCTTATGAATATGCGCAATATGCTGATGGAACAGTTGACGGAATCAGAATTGATCGTCGTAAACCGTTGCCCGGAAGGGGTAGACCGTTCAGGATTCAGACGTGCGCTGAAGGTTCAGAATCCGATGGCACAGTTGATATTCGAAGGCTTGGACGGGAAGATTATTGAACCGTCTGAAGAAGATCTGCCTTATGATGTTAAGGGAGACAAAATCGTGGTAGAAGATATGGATTTTGGAATCTGGTATGTAGATGCATATGACCATCCGGAGTTATATCTTCACAAAGAGATTGAGTTTGTGGCGCAGACATTCCGGCCAAGAGGAATGAAAGAGAATATGTTTGTGCCGGTACGAAAGATTATGACCTGTTGTGCGGCTGATACGAGATTCTATGGATATCCATGTAAGATGGAACAGAAGATGGATATCAAGAAGGGAGAATGGATCAGGCTGCGGGCAAGATTCGAATATGAGTCGGTGACTTCATTTGGCAATAAGCAGCCGGTGCTGCATCTGATTAGCATGGAGCCGGCTAAGAAACCGGAAGAAGAAGTCGTGTATCTTGGATGATTTCAGGACAGAGTATACTCGGTTTGTACAGAAAAAGGAACAAAAATATAGACAAGAATCACTAGACTTTTAAGGTAGCGTGGACTATAATAATAACACACGTCAAATTATATTTTAATTTGTATTATTTTAAGGAGGAACAACAAAAATGGCAAGAAAAATGAAGACCATGGATGGTAATCAGGCTGCGGCTCATGCATCATATGCGTATACCGAAGTTGCAGCTATTTACCCTATTACCCCGTCATCCGTTATGCCGGAGCATGTAGATGAGTGGGCTACCGAAGGTAGAAAGAACATATTTGGACAGACTGTTCAGGTAACAGAGATGCAGTCAGAAGCAGGTGCAGCCGGAGCAGTACACGGATCACTGGCAGCAGGTGCTCTGACCACAACATTTACAGCATCTCAGGGATTATTGTTGATGATTCCTAACTTATATAAAGTAGCCGGAGAACAGCTTCCAGGCGTATTCCATGTATCTGCACGTGCTCTTGCAAGCCATGCGCTGTCAATCTTCGGAGATCACTCTGATGTATATGCCTGTCGTCAGACTGGTGCTGCTATGCTTTGCGAATCAAGCGTACAGGAAGTTATGGACTTAACACCTGTTGCTCACTGTGCAGCATTAAAAGGAAAACTTCCATTCATCAACTTCTTCGATGGATTCCGTACATCTCACGAGATTCAGAAGATTGAGACATGGGATTACGAAGATCTGAAAGATCTGGTAGATATGGACGCGATCGACGCATTCAGAAATCACGCTCTGAATCCAAATCATCCATGCCAGAGAGGTTCTGCTCAGAACCCGGATATCTTCTTCCAGGCAAGAGAAGCATGTAACCCATATTACGATGCTATGCCGGCAATCGTTCAGGAGTACATGGACAAGGTTAACGCTAAGATCGGTACAGATTACAAACTGTTCAACTACTATGGAGCACCGGATGCTGAGAAAGTTATCGTAGCTATGGGTTCTGTATGTGACACAATCGAAGAGACAATCGATTACCTGACAGCAGCAGGCGAAAAAGTTGGTGTTGTTAAAGTTCGTCTTTACAGACCATTCTGCGCACAGGCATTGATCGATGCTATTCCGGATACTGTTAAGTACATCAACGTTCTTGACAGAACAAAAGAGCCAGGAGCTCAGGGAGAGCCATTATACCTTGACGTTGTTTCTGCATTAAAGGGAACAAAGTTCGATGCAGTTCCAGTTAACAGCGGACGTTATGGATTAGGTTCTAAAGATACAACACCTGCACAGATCGTTGCAGTATTCAATAACGCAGAGAAAGCAAGATTTACAATCGGTATCGAAGATGATGTAACGAATCTTTCTCTTCCAACAGGACCAGCACTTGTTACTACACCAGAAGGAACAATCAACTGTAAGTTCTGGGGACTTGGAGCAGATGGTACTGTAGGAGCTAACAAGAACTCTATTAAGATTATCGGTGACAACACAGATATGTACGCACAGGCTTACTTCGATTATGACTCTAAGAAGTCTGGTGGTGTTACAATGTCTCACCTGCGTTTTGGTAAGAAAGCAATCAAATCAACATACCTGATCCGTCAGGCTAACTTTGTTGCTTGCCACAATCCTTCTTATGTGAACAAGTATAACATGGTTCAGGAATTGGTTGATGGAGGAACATTCCTTCTGAACTGTCCATGGGATATGGAAGGTCTTGAGAAGCATCTGCCAGGACAGGTTAAAGCATATATTGCTGATCACAACATCAAGTTCTACACAATCGACGGTATCAAGATTGGTAAAGAGATCGGACTTGGCGGACGTATCAATACAGTACTTCAGTCAGCATTCTTCAAACTGGCAGCTATCATTCCAGAAGAAGAGGCAATCGATCTGATGAAGAAAGCAGCTAAGGCTACTTACGGAAGAAAAGGTGACAAGATCGTACAGATGAACTACGATGCTATCGATGCTGGTGCTAAGCAGGTAGTAGAAGTAGAAGTTCCGGAATCTTGGAAATCTTGCGAAGACGAAGGATTATTCTCACCAGAAGTTAAGGGCGGAAGAGAAGACGTTGTTGATTTCGTTAAGAATATTCAGGCTAAGGTTAATGCTCAGGAAGGTAACTCACTTCCAGTATCTGCATTCAACGATTATGTAGATGGTTCTACACCATCTGGTTCTTCTGCATACGAGAGACGTGGTATCGCAGTTGATATCCCGGTATGGAAAGAAGAGAACTGTATCCAGTGTAACCGTTGTGCATATGTGTGTCCACACGCAGTTATCCGTCCGGTAGCACTGACAGAAGAAGAATTGGCTAATGCTCCGGAAGGAACAAAGGCAATCGATATGATCGGCGTACCAGGCATGAAGTTCACAATGACTGTATCAGCACTTGACTGTACAGGATGTGGATCTTGTGCTAACGTTTGCCCAGGCAAGAAGGGCGAGAAGGCTCTCGTTATGGAGAACATGGAAGCAAATGTTGCTTCTCAGGAAGTATTCGATTTCGGTAAAGAGATTGAAGTTAAACCGGAAGTTGTTGCTAAGTTCAAACCAGAGACAGTTAAGGGAAGCCAGTTCAAACAGCCACTCCTTGAGTTCTCAGGAGCATGTGCAGGTTGTGGTGAGACACCTTACGCTAAGCTGATCACACAGTTATTTGGTGACAGAATGTACATCGCTAATGCAACAGGATGTTCTTCTATCTGGGGTAACTCTTCACCGTCTACACCATACACAGTAAACGCAAAAGGACAGGGTCCTGCATGGGCTAACTCCTTATTCGAAGATAATGCTGAGTTTGGTTATGGTATGTTACTTGCTCAGAAAGCAATCAGAAAGAGATTAAAAGAGCAGGTTGAGACTGTTGCAGCAGCAGAGGCAGTTTCTGAAGAAGTAAAAGCAGCTTGCCAGGAATACCTGGATACATTTAACTGCGGCGCTTCTAACGGAGATGCAACCGCTAAGTTGGTTGCAGCATTAGAAGGATGCGATTGTGATGTATGCAAAGACATCGTTAAGAATAAAGACTTCCTCGCTAAGAAGTCCCAGTGGATCTTCGGTGGTGACGGATGGGCTTACGATATCGGATTCGGTGGTGTTGACCACGTATTAGCAAGTGGCGAAGACATCAACGTTATGGTATTCGATACAGAAGTTTACTCTAACACAGGTGGACAGTCCTCTAAGGCTACTAAGACTGGTGCTACAGCACAGTTCGCAGCAGGCGGAAAAGAAACCAAGAAGAAAGACCTTGCAGGTATCGCAATGAGTTATGGTTATGTATACGTAGCACAGATTGCTATGGGTGCTGACTTCAACCAGACTGTTAAAGCAATTGCAGAGGCTGAGGCTTATCCAGGACCATCACTCATCATTGCTTACGCTCCATGTATCAACCATGGTATTAAGAAGGGTATGAGCAAGGCTCAGACAGAGGAAGCATTAGCAGTAGAATGCGGATACTGGAACAACTTCAGATTCAATCCTGCAGCAGAAGGCGCTAAGTTCACACTTGACAGCAAAGAACCTAAGCAGGATGGATACCAGGCATTCCTTGACGGAGAAGTTCGTTACAATGCTCTGAAGAGAGCTAATCCGGAAAAAGCTGAGAAACTCTTCGCTAAGAATGAGGCAGAGGCTATGGAAAGATATGCATATCTGAAGAAACTGGTTACTCTGTACGGAACAGAAGAATAAGAATTAGTTCTAAGATAATATTAGAGCGGTCGCTTACGCGACCGCTCTTTTTCAAACTTCGCGAAATATTGCTAAAAAACTATCATTTGTTGACATTTCTTAAGAAACATGATAAAACTGTACTATATGAATAATAAGACTTGATAGAGGTGCGGATTTCAAGAGTAACGAATAAGCGATAGCGTGGGAAACTGCTTATTCGGGAAAGGGGAATCTGCCGAAGGAATGACATCTCCTAAGAGTTATTCCTGGGACGTAGTCAGAATATGCTGCGGACTGTCACATCAGTGGAGCGCTATCGGAGTATAAGAATTTGAAGAGATGATTATGCCATGAGCGCGCCCGGCTAGCGTTGTTCATGGCATTTTTGCAACTATAAAAGGAAAAAAGAGAGGAAATTTACAATGAGAGGAAAGAAAAAAACTCTTTGGGGCATACTGACTCTTCTGTGCATACTGGCATGCAGTTCGATGACAGTATTTGCAGCAGATGAAGCAGCAGAGTATGTTCCGGAGATGTATGCATCATTCTGGGCATTGGTACCGCCAATTGTTGCCATTGTACTGGCATTGATCACAAAAGAAGTTTACAGTTCATTATTTGTCGGAATTCTGATCGGAGGAATCTTCTATTCAGGATTCGAGTTCGAGACTACGATTACGCATGTGTTCCAGGATGGTATTGTCGGAGTGTTATCTGACAGTTACAACGTTGGTATTCTGGTGTTCCTGGTCGTTCTTGGAATTATGGTATGTATGATGAATAAAGCAGGTGGTTCTGCTGCTTTCGGACGTTGGGCAAGCGTGCATATTAAGAGCCGTGTAGGAGCACAGCTTGCAACCGTTTTGCTTGGAGTACTGATCTTCATTGATGATTATTTTAACTGTCTGACAGTAGGAAGCGTTATGCGTCCGGTTACAGACAAGCATAATGTATCCCGTGCGAAACTTTCTTACCTGATTGATGCTACGGCAGCACCGGTATGTATCATCGCGCCGATCTCTTCCTGGGCGGCAGCGGTTACTGGTTTCGTAGAGGGTGAAGATGGATTCTCCATTTTCATTAGAGCGATTCCTTATAACTATTATGCATTGCTTACGATTGTAATGATGATTACAATTATTGTGATGAATATAGATTATGGTCCGATGAAATTGCATGAGTCTAATGCTCTGAAGGGAGATCTGTATACCACTCCTGACAGACCGTATGCGAATGCAGAAGAAGAGATTAATGAGAGCAAGGGTGGAGTCATTGACCTGGTATTCCCGATTGTTGTGCTGATTGTCTGTTGTGTAATCGGAATGATCTATACAGGCGGATTCTTCGGAGGAACAGGATTCGTTGAGGCGTTCTCTAACAGTGATGCTTCTGTAGGACTGATGCTTGGAAGTTTCTTCGCATTCATTATTACGATTGTATTCTATGCAGTAAGAAGAGTCTTGAAGTTTGGCGAGTCTATGTCTTGTGTTCCGGAAGGCTTCAAGGCGATGGTACCGGCAATCCTGATTCTGACATTTGCATGGACTTTGAAGGCTATGACAGACAGTCTGGGTGCTGCTGAATATGTTGCCGGTGTAATGGAATCTGCGGCAGGTGGACTTGTGAATCTGCTTCCGGCGATCATCTTCCTGGTAGGCTGTTTCCTGGCATTTGCGACCGGAACTTCCTGGGGAACTTTCGGAATTCTGATCCCGATCGTTGTTGCTGTATTTGCCGGAACGAATGAGACGATGATGATTATCTCTATCTCTGCATGTATGGCGGGAGCTGTTTGCGGAGACCACTGTTCTCCGATCTCGGATACCACGATTATGGCGTCGGCAGGTGGACAGTGTAATCATGTAAACCATGTATCAACTCAACTTCCTTATGCGGTAACAGCTGCGGCAGTATCTTTTGTTACATATGTGATTGCCGGATTTGTGCAGAATGCATTCATCTGTCTTCCGATTGGAATTGTATTGATGATTGGTACTTTGGTGGTTATCAAGAAGTTGAAATCAGATAACTAACCTGTTGAATATTTATCAAATAAATGAATACACTATGTATATCAGTAAAAAGCCCGATTTCCGGGCTTTTTTCAATAGGGAAAAAGTGGTATAATTATCAGCAGTGATGAACAAGAGTGGTATGTAGAAAGGAGAATATAGGGAGTTTATGAGTATAAAAGACTTAAGTGCTTATGAATTACTAAAAGAAGAAGAGTTAAAAGGAATCAAGGCATATGGCTATCTGCTTCGGCATAAGAAGAGTGGAGCCAGAGTCCTTCTGATAGAGAATGATGATGATAATAAGGTGTTCAGTATTGGATTCCGTACGCCGCCAAAGGACAGCACGGGAGTTCCGCATATCATGGAACATTCTGTGTTGTGCGGTTCTAAGAATTTTCCTACGAAAGATCCTTTCGTGGAGTTGGTGAAAGGATCGTTGAATACGTTCCTGAATGCGATGACTTATCCGGATAAGACGGTTTACCCGGTGGCAAGCTGTAACGACAAGGATTTTCAGAATCTGATGCATGTGTATATGGATGCGGTGTTCTATCCGAATATCTACCAGCATGAGGAGATCTTTCGTCAGGAAGGATGGAGTTATCAGTTGGATTCTGTAGATGATAAGCTACAGTACAATGGTGTTGTGTATAATGAGATGAAGGGGGCGTTCTCTTCACCGGAAGGAGTGCTTGACCGGGTGGTGCTGAATACCTTGTTCTCGGATACTTCTTATGCCAATGAATCCGGCGGGGACCCGGAGGTGATTCCGGAACTGACATATGAGCAGTTCCTGGATTTCCACAGAACATATTATCATCCATCCAATAGTTATATCTATTTATATGGTGATATGGATATGGAGGAGAAATTGGACTGGCTTGATAAGGAGTATCTGAGAGATTTCGACCGCATTCAAGTAGATTCAGAGATTCAATATCAGAAGCCATTTGCACAAATCGTAGAAAAAGAGATTCCGTATTCGATAGCAAGCGATGAATCTGAAGAGGACAATACGTTCCTTTCTTATAACAAAGTTATCGGAACGAGCCTTGATCGGGAGTTGTATCTGGCATTCCAGATTCTGGATTATGCGCTTCTGTCTGCGCCGGGAGCGCCACTTAAGAAAGCGCTTACGAATGCCGGAATCGGAAAAGACATTATGGGATCTTATGATAATGGAATCTATCAGCCGATATTTTCTGTGATCTCTAAGAATGCCAATGTGGAGCAAAAAGAGGAGTTTGTGCAGGTCATTGAAGGTGTGTTAAAAGATGCTGTGAAGAATGGCATGGATCAGAAGGCTTTAGAGGCGGGAATTAATTATCATGAATTCCGTTACCGAGAGGCGGATTTTGGCAACTATCCGAAGGGGCTGATGTATGGCTTGCAGATGATGGACAGCTGGCTGTATGCGGATGATCAGCCGTTTATGCATATTGAGGCGCTGGCGACGTTCGAGTTTCTAAAAGAACAGATGGGAACCGGGTATTATGAAAGATTGATCCAGGAGTATCTTCTGGATAATACGCATGGTGCTATCGTTGTTGTGAAGCCGGAGAAGGGGCGTACGGCTCGTATGGACAGGGAATTAGACGAAAGGCTTCAGGCTTATAAGGCAAGTCTTAGTAAGGAGGAACAAGAGTTACTTGTGGCGCGTACGATTGCACTTACGGAGTATCAGTCTGCGCCTGATAAGGAAGAAGATGTGGAGCGGATTCCAATCTTGAAGCGTGAAGACATTTCCAGAAAGATTGAGCCGATTATTAATAAAGAGATGACGATTGGCGGTGTTCCGATGATCTTCCATGAGATTGAGACGAATGGGATTGGCTATGTGGATGTGCTGTTTGACTTGTCCGGTGTGACGGAAGAGATGCTGCCGTATGTGGGAATCCTGCAGTCTGTATTGGGGATTATTGATACGAATCATTATGAATATGGTGAATTATTCAATGAGATCAATATGCATACCGGAGGAATCGGAACGTCATTGGAATTATATTCTGATGTGACTCATGTACGGGAAAAAGCGTTCAAGGCAACATTTGAGATTAAGGCGAAGGCATTGTATGATAAGATGCCGATAGCCTTCGAGATGATGAGTGAGATACTGACACAATCGAAACTGGATGATACCAAGCGGTTAAGAGAGATCCTTGCTATGTTAAAATCCAGACTCTTGATGAAGTTCCAGTCTTCCGGGCATACGACGGCTGCACTTAGGGCGATGTCTTATGATTCCCCATCTGCGAAGTTAAAAGACATGACAAGCGGAATCGAGTTCTATGAGAAAGTTGCTTATATAGAAGAACATTTTGAGGAAGAGAAGGATACGCTTGTAGAGATGCTCAAGGCTTTGGCGCAGAGATTGTTCCGTGGAGATAATATGATGCTTAGTTATACGGCATCGAAAGATGGATTGAAAGATATGGAGTCCATGATTGAGGGTATGAAGAATGGGCTGTATAAGGGCGTAGTACAAGAGGCTGCCTGCGTGATCCATTGCGAGAAGAAGAATGAGGGATTCAAGACGGCGTCTAAGGTTCAGTATGTGGCAAGAACCGGAAACTTCATTGACAATGGCGCATCTTATTCCGGTGCTTTGCAGATATTAAAAGTAATCTTAAGTTATGAATATCTGTGGCAGAATATTCGCGTCAAAGGCGGTGCATATGGATGTATGAGCAATTTTAATCGAATTGGCGAGGGTTATCTGGTATCTTACCGTGATCCGCATCTGAAGCGTACGGTGGAGGTATACGAAGGCGTGGTGGATTATCTTAAGAACTTTACAGTAAGTGAAAGAGATATGACCAAGTATATTATCGGAACTATGAGTAATATTGATCAGCCGATGACACCGGCGGCGAAGGGGGACCGCTCTATGAATCTGTATATGAATAAAGTGACAGAAGAGATGATAGAGGAAGAGAGAAGAGAGATATTAGAAGCCGGACAGGATGATATCCGCCGGCTTGCGAGAGTGGTTGAGGCGATGCTTAAGGCAGAGCAGTTGTGTGTGATTGGAAGTGAAGAGAAGATAGAAGCGGATAAGGAACTGTTCGAAACTGTGACAAGTTTTTAACAGGGGACCCAAGTGAACAGGAGAGTGTATGAAAAAGGATTATAAATCAGGATTTGTAACATTAATCGGTCGACCAAACGTAGGGAAATCGACCTTGATGAATTATCTGATCGGTCAGAAGATTGCAATTACGTCGAATAAGCCTCAGACGACGAGAAATCGTATTCAGACGGTGCTGACGACAGAGGAAGGGCAGATTGTCTTTGTGGATACTCCAGGCATTCATAAAGCAAAGAATAAACTGGGAGAATATATGGTAAATGTGGCGGAGCGCACGCTAAATGAAGTGGATGTGGTTCTGTGGCTGGTGGAACCGACCACATTCATCGGTGCGGGAGAGCAGCATATCGCGAAGCAGCTTAAGAAGGTGAAGACACCAGTTATTCTTGTCATTAACAAGATTGACAGTGTGAAAAAAGAGGATGTCCTGCCGGCGATCGCAGCATATAAGGATATCTATGATTTTGCGGAGATTGTGCCAGTATCGGCAAGAAATGGGGATAATACGGAGGAATTATTGAAGGTAGTCATGAAATATCTTCCGTATGGTCCACAGTTTTATGATGAAGATACCGTTACCGATCAGCCGGAGCGTCAGATTGTTGCAGAACTGATCCGGGAGAAGGCGCTTCATTGCTTGCAGGATGAGATTCCACATGGAATCGCGGTTGCAATTGACAGTATGAAGATGAAGAATAAGGTGATGCATATAGATGCAACGATTATATGCGAACGAGATTCCCACAAGGGGATAATTATTGGAAAACAAGGAAATATGTTGAAAAAGATTGGCAGCACCGCACGGTATGAGATTGAAAAAATGCTGGATTGCCAGGTAAATCTGAAACTTTGGGTGAAAGTGAAGAAGGATTGGCGCGATAGTGAATTCCTGATGAAAAATTTTGGATATCGGGAAGAGGAATAAAGTTGGCTGTGAATGGGAGAACCTAACCTTATCATTTCATTGTGTGAAGAAGATGCAGACGGGAAGTTTACTGTAGCGTTTACGCATTTGCAGAATGATAATAACTGAGGATGAGGTGAATTCTATGGAGCAGGAATACTGGAACCGTTTTGTGGAAACGGGAAAGATTACAGATTATCTTAATTATAAGGGAATGGCAATCTGCAAACAGGTTATGGATTGCTACGAAGGAGACAGACACAGTGAATCAGATTACAGTGACAGGCATAGTGCTTGCAGCGACACCTGTTGGTGAATTTGATAGACGAATCGTAATTCTGACGAAAGAACGTGGAAAGATTGCGGCATTTGCAAGAGGTGCAAGAAGACCGCACAGTGCGCTGATGGGAGTGACAAGTCCATTTTCTTTTGGAGAATTTACTGTATATGAGGGGCGGACATCTTATACGCTGGTGTCGGCCTCTATTTCCAATTACTTTTCGGAATTGCGGATGGATGTGGAGGGCGCATACTACGGGTTCTATTTTATGGATCTGGCGAATTATTATGCAAGAGAAGCGAATAATGAGACGGCGCTTTTAAAACTTCTTTATCAGACGCTGCGAGCGCTGACGAATCCGAAGATTCCGGATAAACTGGTTCGCTACATATATGAGTTGAAATCCATTTGTATTAATGGAGAGGGACCGCAGGTGTTCGAGTGTGTGACATGCGGGGATAAAGATAGGGATAAGGTGTTCAGTGTAAGAAAAGGCGGTCTGGTGTGCGGAGAATGTGCATATCAGGTGAGGGACGGTGTTCGGCTTCTGCCGTCTACACTTTATACGATGCAGTATATCATTAGTTCTCCGGTGGAGAAACTGTATACATTCGTGGTGAAGGAAGAAGTGCTTGAGCAATTAGGGAAGGTTATGGGAGCATATATGGATACATATGTGGATAAACGTTTTAAATCACTGGAAATCCTGGAAACAATTGTGGAATAACACTTGAAAACCAAATGGGTAAACTGTATAATAATTTACAATTATGATTATAGAAGGTGAGGAAGAGGAAATGGTTGAAAAAACAATGGATAAGATCGTAGCATTGGCGAAGTCCAGAGGATTTGTATATCCGGGATCTGAGATCTACGGTGGTCTTGCGAATACATGGGATTATGGTAATCTTGGAGTAGAGTTAAAGAATAATGTAAAGAAAGCATGGTGGCAGAAGTTCGTACAGGAGAATCCATACAATGTCGGTGTTGACTGTGCGATTCTTATGAATCCGCAGACATGGATTGCCAGCGGTCATCTTGGCGGCTTCAGTGATCCGTTGATGGATTGTAAGGAATGTCATGAGCGTTTCCGTGCGGATAAGATGATTGAAGACTATGCACATGAGCATGGCATTGATATCGGAGATAACATTGACGGCTGGAGCCATGAGCAGATGGAAGCGTTTGTAAGAGAGCATGAAATTCCATGTCCGACATGCGGCAAACATAATTTTACAGAGATTCGTGAGTTTAACCTGATGTTCAAGACATTTCAGGGAGTAACGGAAGATGCTAAGAACACGGTATACTTAAGACCGGAGACGGCGCAGGGAATCTTCGTGAACTTTAAGAACGTACAGCGTACATCCAGGAAGAAGATTCCATTCGGTATCTGCCAGATCGGTAAGTCTTTTAGAAATGAGATCACACCTGGTAACTTTACCTTCCGTACCAGAGAGTTCGAGCAGATGGAATTAGAGTTCTTCTGTGAGCCTGGAACAGACCTGGAATGGCATGCATACTGGAAGAAGTATTGCCTTGACTGGTTAAAAGCACTTGGAATCAAAGACGAAGAGCTGCGTCCAAGAGATCATTCGCCGGAAGAATTATGCTTCTACAGCCGTGCAACGACAGACGTAGAATTTTTGTTCCCATTTGGCTGGGGCGAGTTGTGGGGAATTGCAGACAGAACAGATTATGACCTGACACAGCATCAGAATGTATCTAAGCAGGATATGTCGTACTTTGATGATGAGAAGAAGGAAAAATATGTTCCATATGTAATTGAGCCGTCACTTGGAGCAGACCGTATGGTACTGGCATTCCTGTGCAGTGCATATGATGAGGAGGAATTAGAAGGTGGAGACAAGAGAACCGTTCTTCGTTTCCATCCGGCACTGGCACCGGTTAAGATTGGAGTGCTTCCATTGTCTAAGAAACTGAATGAAGGCGCTGAGAAAGTATATACTCAGTTGTGCAAGAAATATAACTGCGAATATGATGAGCGTGGTAATATCGGTAAACGTTATCGCCGTCAGGATGAGATCGGAACACCGTTCTGTGTAACTTATGATTTTGATTCCGAGGAGGATGGAGCAGTAACGGTACGTGACCGTGATACCATGGAGCAGGAGAGAATCAAGATCGAAGATCTGGATACTTATTTTGCAAAGAAATTCGAGTGGTAGTATTTGGGGACGTAGTAAAAATGCATTTTACTACGTCCCCAAAAAGGTTATGGATGTAATCTTTTGTCTCTCATGTCAGCTGCGGCTGTAAAGAGAACGTCTGTAGAGGAGTTAAGCCCTGTCTCGCAAGAATCCTGAATCACACCGATGATGAAACCAACACCTACAACCTGCATAGCAATCTCGGATGGAATTCCGAATAAACTACATGCCATAGGAATAAGTAACAGAGAACCACCGGCAACACCAGAAGCGCCAGCCGCACTGAGCGCTGCAAGTACGCAAAGGATGAGGGCTGTTCCAAAGTCCACGCTGATTCCTACTGTATTAGCAGCAGATAATGCCATAACGGAGATTGTAATAGCGGCGCCTGCCATGTTAACTGTCGCTCCCAGAGGAATCGATACGGAATATGTATTCTCATCTAATCCGAGTTCTTCACAAAGTTCCATATTTACAGGGATATTGGCTGCGGAACTACGTGTAAAGAATGCAGTGATAAAACTTCTTGATAAACATTTGAATACGAGTGGGTATGGATTCTTTCTAATGCAGAGGAATACGATAATCGGATTCATAACGAGTGCTACGAATGCCATACTTCCCACTAATACAAGAATCAATCTTCCATAAGACAATAAAGCGCTAAGGCCTGCTGTGGAGATAACATTGAAAATAAGTCCCATAATACCAAATGGCGCACAGCTGATTACCCATTTAACAGCGGTAGAAATTGCCTCTGAAATGTCGTCAAGCATGGATTTGGTTGCCGGAGATGCCATTTTAAGCGCAATACCGAAAATACATGCCCATGCAAGGATACCGATATAATTCGCATTCACGATAGATGCCACTGGGTTAGCCACTACGTTAAGTAAAAGGTTCTTTAATACTTCACCTACACCGCTCGGAGGAGCCATATCTTCGCCGGCAGCTTCTGCCAGTGTCAAAGTTACTGGGAAAAGCTTACATGCAACTACGGATACAAGTGCAGAGAATAAGTTGCCAAGCAGGTAAAGTGCAACGATGAATCCCATATTCGTCTTCTGTCCTTCGCCCATGTGTGCGAGAGCACTCATTACAAGGAAGAATACCAGAAGCGGAGCGATCGCTTTCAATGCCCCAACAAATAGATCGCCTAAAAGGGAAATTACAGTTACCTGAGGAATTGTCAGTCCGAGAATAATACCGACGATAAGACCGCATATGATTCTCAATACAAGACTGATGCTGTTCCATTTTTTGATAGCGTTTTTCATACCATTTTTCGCAGATATGTGTGATGAATATCTGCCTCTCCTCTCTTTCTCTTTTAAAAGTTTGTTCCCCGATAATATTGATATATTGGTTTGGAAAACATATCAATACCAACAAGTAGCATTATAAAGAGTATAGAAGAGTTTGTAAATATAAATTGTGAAAGTTAACATAATAACAATCTTAAAATACAAAAAAAAAGACAAAATGTACAAAAGAATCTTTGGAAAGGCGTTGTACATAGCAGTCATGAATGTTATAATGACAACGACAATGATAATATCGTCTGGGGAGACGATGGAAATGGGAGGTATAAGAGCGTGAGCGAAAAGAATGATGGATTAATGTGGGCATTAGTAAAAGAGAAGCCGGAAGAAGGATTGTGGATGAAGAGAGTTCCGATTCCGGAAGTAGGTCCGAATGATGTAAAGATTAAGATTCATAAGACGGCTATCTGTGGGACGGATGTACATATCTATCAGTGGAATGACTGGGCGCAGCACACGATTCCAGTTGGTCTGACTGCAGGTCATGAATATGTTGGTGAAGTAGTTGAGGTCGGCGCAGGCGTACAGGGATTTAAAATTGGGGATCTGGTGTCTGGTGAGGGACACATTACCTGTGGAAAGTGCAGAAACTGTCTGGAAGGGCACAAAGAGAATTGTAAAGATGCAAAAGGTGTTGGCGTGAATCGCAATGGAGCATTTGCTGAGTATCTGGTAATTCCATCTTCGAATGTATGGCCATGTAATCCGAATATTCCGGAAGAGATGTATGCAATCTTTGATCCGTTTGGTAATGCAACTCATACGGCACTTTCTTATGATATGCTGGGAGAGGATGTCCTGATTGCAGGTGCGGGTCCAATTGGATGCATGGCAGCAGCAATCGCGAAGTTCTCAGGGGCAAGACATGTAGTGGTTACGGATATGAATCCATACCGTCTGGAACTGGCAGAAAAACTTGGGGCAACCAGAACAGTGAATCTGAAAGAAGAGAAACTTACAGATGTTATGAAAGCAATCGGTATGACGGAAGGATTCGATGTAGGTCTTGAGATGTCAGGATCACAGGTGGCGCTTCATGATATGATCCATAATATGAAGCATGGCGGCAACATTGCTTTGCTGGGACTTCAGAGAACAGATGCGAAGGTGGATCTGGAGACGGTGATCTTCAACGGGCTGAATATCCGTGGTATCTATGGAAGAAAAGTATGGGATACATGGTACAAGATGTCTACTATGCTGCAGGCTGGCTTAGATATTTCTCCAATCATTACACATCACTTCGATATCAAGGATTATGAGAAGGGCTTCGAGGCAATGATTTCCGGAATGTCAGGCAAGGTAATCCTTGACTGGGCACACATTAACGACTAGAAGTTTACAGGTAATAATAATTAAAAAAGAATATAAAGTTTAAGGAAGGACAGTGTAGAACAATGGCACGTAAAGACGATATTTTAAGCATTTATTCAAAAGAAGTAGAAGGCATCAAAGAAGCAGGGCTTTTCAAGGGCGAGGCTCCGTTCGTATCTCCACAGGGCGCAAGAGTGAAGATGGAAGATGGAAGAGAACTGCTTTGCATGTGTGCAAATAACTATCTGGGACTTGGAGATAATCCGCGTCTGATCGAAGCAGCAAAGAGAACTTATGATGAGAAGGGATATGGAGTTGCATCCGTACGTTTCATCTGCGGTACGCAGGATATTCATAAGAAACTGGAGAAGAAGATTTCTGATTTCCTCGGAACCGATGATACAATCCTATATTCTTCTTGTTTTGATGCAAATGGCGGTCTCTTTGAGACGATTCTTACGGCTGAGGATGCCGTAATCAGTGATGAACTGAACCATGCTTCTATCATCGATGGAGTGCGTCTGTGTAAGGCAAAACGTTTCCGTTATAAAAACAACAATATGGAAGATCTGGAAGCAAAGTTAAAAGAGGCTGATGAGGCTGGCGCAAGAGTAAAATTAATCGCTACAGACGGTGTATTCTCTATGGATGGAATCATCTGTAATTTAAAAGGCGTATGTGATCTTGCGGACAAATACAATGCACTCGTTATGGTAGATGACAGCCATGCAGTTGGATTCGTAGGAAAGACCGGACGTGGAACAGCAGAGCACTGCGGTGTTCAGGGACGTGTGGATATTATCACAGGAACATTAGGCAAGGCTCTTGGAGGAGCATCAGGCGGATATACATCCGGTCGTAAAGAGATCATTGATCTTCTGCGTCAGAGAAGCCGTCCGTATCTGTTCTCTAATTCTCTTGCTCCGGCAATTGCAGGTGCAAGCATTGAACTGTTCGATATGTTAGATGAGAGCACAGAACTGCGTGACCATCTGGAAGAAGTAACAGCTTATTATAGGAAAGAACTGGTAGATAACGGTTTCGATATTATTCCGGGAACCCATCCATGTGTACCGGTTATGCTGTATGATGAGAAGACGGCAGCAGAGTTCGCAAAACGTATGATGGATAAGGGTGTATATGTAGTTGCATTCTCTTATCCGGTAGTTCCGAAGGGAAAAGCAAGAATCCGTACACAGGTATGTGCAAGCCATACCAAAGAGGATATTGATTTCATTGTGAAATGCTTCAAAGAAGTAAGAGAAGAGATGAAATAAGCGATAGGATAAGGAGCGGGACGCAGGTTAAAACCTGCGTCCCGTAACTGATTCTGGGATTTTCATTCATAGATTTCAATAACACGTATAGATTTCAATAACACATTAGATTTCAGTAATGCATGCCTGCGGATACACCATATGCCCGGTAAACTGCAAACTACCGGAACTTCAAGTATTGTACACTGTAGGGTGCCAGTTCCAAATGTCCCTCCATCTTAACAGTCTCATCTGTCAGAAGATCAACAGCCTCTCCGTTAAGATCCTGATGCCATGCAGTATAGGGAGCATCTGATGCATTGATTGCGATGATTACGCGTTCTTTTTCTGAGCAGCGTTCGAATAACAGTTGATGATTCTGGATCACCACATTCTTATATGCACCATTACAGATTGCATCGCTGTTCTGGCGGATGCGGATTAATTTCTTAATGTATTCCGTAAGTTCATTCGATTTTGGCTCTTCAAAGCAAGGACGCAGCGCATAGTCATTATCCGGCGCCTTCTCGCCTAATTCTCCCCATTCGCTTCCGTAGTACAGACAAGGAATGCCCGGCATGCCAAGCATGAGTCCATATGCCAGTGGAATATGCTTCTTATTAGTCAGAATGCTGGCAAGTCTGGTTACATCATGATTGTCCACGAAAGTCATCAGATGCTTGCCGCGGTAGATGCACCAAGGATCAGAACCATACTGGCGATGCAGAGAATGAGCAATCTCAAATAAATTCATGGAGTTAAAACTGGAGTAGAGTCCTTTGTAACATTCGTAGTTGGTGCAGCTGTGAAGCATCTCATCATTCACGATTAAGTTATAATCTCCAAAAAGCACCTCGCCGATCAAAGCGAAATCTGGTTTCAATTCCTGTACATAAGAACGCAGACGTCTCATAAAATTATGATCCAGACTGTACGCAACGTCCAGGCGTAATCCGTCAATGTCGAAGGTGTCCACCCAAAACTTCACACATTCCAAGAGATAATCTACAACGACAGGATTCTGAAGGTTCAGTTTCACCAGTTCATAATGTCCTTCCCATCCCTCGTACCAGAAGCCGTCGTTATAGCAGCTATTGCCGTCAAAACTGATATGGAACCAGTCTTTATATGGAGAATCCCATCGTTTCTCCTGTACATCCTTGAATGCCCAGAAGCCGCGTCCTACATGATTGAATACGCCATCCAGCACAATCTTCACACCGTGGTCGTGAAGATCCTTGCATACTTCGGCAAAATCTTCATTCGTGCCAAGACGGCAGTCGAGCAGCTTGAAATCACGGGTATCATAGCCGTGATTGTCCGATTCGAAGATTGGATTCAGGAGGATGGAATCTACGCCCAGTTCTCCCAGATATTCAGACCAGTCCATTAATTTGCGGATTCTTGGAACACATACGCCGTCATTATGAACGGGAGCACCACAGAATCCGATTGGATATATTTGATAAAATACACTGTTATAAGCCCACATAAGTTGTCCTCTCTTTCTGTAATTCGTTTGGCTTGTCAGTCTGCCCGCAGACTGATAGAAATTATTATAACAAATCGATGGGGAATATTCTATTGTAGATGTGACTATATTTTTATGTGTATTTTCGTTGATTTGTATTCTGTTCCTTCCTTAAAAAATATAGAAACCATACTAATATTACGATTCCTTTCAAGATACTGGAGATGGTAATGCTCCACCAGATCCCATTCAGACCAAGTACCGTCCGGGTAAGCAGCAGTGCCAAAGGGATTCTGGCAGCAGTAAATACAATGCTGACGATAGATGGCGGAACCGTCTTGCCATATCCGCAGAATGCTCCGGCGGTGGTGATCTCTACGCTCATGAAAAGTTGTGAGACTCCCAGTATCACCAGATAATCGATTCCCATAGGGAGCACATCGGCTTCCGTGATAAATATACGGAAGATTGGAGCCGGACAGAGCATCAGAAGCAGTGTGCAGACGACACCCCAGATCAGGACGATCCCCATAGCGGACAGATATCCTTTGCGGATTCTTTCGCGATATCCGGCACCGTGGTTCTGGGCGATAAAGGAATTCACCGCTGCGGCGAATCCATCTGCGGTCATCCAGGATATGGATTCAATCTGAGAGCCTACCTTCTGAACGGCAACTGCTGCATCTCCATAACTGGCAACAATCCGGGCAATGACCATAGATATCCCGGTGAAGATCATGCTCTGGATGGAAGTCGGAAGACCGATTCGGATGATGGATGCCAGATAGGAAGAGTCCGGCAGCCTGGCAATCTTCACATGCGGGAAGAGGGATTGATCTTTTGATGCATAATATAGGAACATCAGTGTAACGATAAACTGTGCGATTACGGTTGCAATCGCTGCCCCCATGACTTGAAGCCTTGGGAATGGTCCGATTCCAAATATAAGAACCGGATCAAGGATGATATTAACAATCAGTCCTGCAGTAGTAGCAAGAAATGCAGCCTTACTATTGCCAATTGCAGTAAAGATGCCTGTAAACATCTGATTCAAAAAAGAGAATATCACGAATCCACAGGTGATCTGCAGATAGATTCTTGCATCCGAGATAACATCCGCACTATTTAATTTGAAAAAATGAATCAAAGGTCCGGAGAAAAGAGCGCATATGATTCCAAATATCAGTCCCAGAGCGGCAGTTAGCTGCAGAGCATTGGCAGCGTATCTGGCAGCCTCTTCTGTGTGTCCCGCGCCTAAGGAATGCCCGACATTCACCTGTCCGCCCATCTTTGTAAGGGCAGATAAACCATTCGACAGCCACATATACATACCAGCGGCACCCACAGCAGCTACCGCGTTGCTGCCAAGCCTTCCGATCCAGATCATGTCTGTCAGGTTATAAGCCATCTGAATCAGCGAGGTTGCCATGATTGGAATCGCAAGCCTTGTCAGAGACGGCAGAACCGGACCATGTAATAAATCTATATTTTTCTGCATGATAATTTCCTCCCCCAAAAGAAAATTCGTAAAATATTTATAAGCCATGCATCAGATAGTATATCACAGAAAAATGGTAAAAAATAGGTGAAAAAGTATAGAAAAAATTGAAGAAAATGGTTGACACACGTGGTGCCGCATAATATAATTAAACAGTATGACAAAAGGAGAAACAGTAAGAAACCAAAGCCCCGGAGTCTTGCTGATTTCGATATATTTATCATGAAAATGTTAATGATTCACAGGAGGGAAACCAATGAAGACTTATATGGCGAATCCAGATAAGATTGAAAGAAAATGGTATGTAGTAGACGCTGCAGATTATACATTAGGACGTTTGGCGTCAGAAGTAGCTAAGGTTTTAAGAGGAAAGAACAAACCAGAGTTTACACCTCACGTTGATACAGGCGATTATGTAATCGTTGTAAATGCTGAAAAGGTTAAAGTAACAGGTAAGAAGATGAATCAGAAGATTTATTACAATCACTCTGATTATGTAGGAGGAATGAGAGAGACTACATTAGCAGAGATGATGGACAAGAAGCCTGAGAGAGTAATCGAACTTGCTGTAAAGGGAATGCTTCCAAAAGGACCTTTGGGAAGATCTATGATTAAGAAACTTCATGTATATGCTGGACCAGAGCATGAGCAGCAGGCTCAGAAGCCAGTTGAACTGAAATTTTAAGGAAAGGTTGAAAGGAGGAAATTACAGTGGCTAATGCAAAATTCTACGGAACAGGAAGAAGAAAAAAATCAATCGCAAGAGTATATTTGGTACCAGGAACAGGTAACATTACTATAAATAAAAGAGATATCGATGAGTATCTTGGCCTGGAGACATTAAAAGTTGTTGTTCGCCAGCCATTGGTTGCAACAGAGACAGATGGTAAATTCGATGTAATCGTTAATGTTAAGGGTGGCGGATACACAGGACAGGCAGGAGCAATCCGTCATGGTATCGCAAGAGCATTGCTTCAGGCAGATCCGGATTACAGACCGGTTCTTAAGAAAGCAGGATTCTTAACACGTGATCCACGTATGAAAGAACGTAAGAAATACGGTCTCAAAGCAGCTCGTAGAGCTCCACAGTTCAGCAAGCGATAATTCAAGCGAATATCACAAAAGAGCAAATTTCCCCGAAAACATCGAGTTTTCGGGGATTTCTTTATATTCCGATAAATCTATCAGACACCACAAAAACACACGAAATTTCAACGGTAACTAACAAATAACTAACAGGTAACTAACACGGAAAACCTTGTCTTGTGTAAGACATTGAAAGTCTTATGTAAGACACATTTTGCAATAAAAAAAGGACGAATCAATCGCCCTTTTCGTTGCAGTATTCAATAATACATGACCGGACATCCTTTTTCGTCCGGCAATGGCAGGAATGACCGTCCTTGAAAATGATGTCATATCCGTCGTGCATGTTTCCGGTGATTCCGGAAATCATTTCTCTGTTCTTTTCTGCAATCTGCATTGTATCAAATAAACCGCATTGGTCTTTTCTGACAAGGTCTTGCATGTACGCATTGACCGACATCCCTTTACTGGATGCAAGAGCCTTGATGATGTCTTTCATGCCTTTAGGTACAACGAGATTGATTCGTTCGTAATGCTCACGCCCGAAATTGTTTTTGTATTCAGTTCTATTCATGGCACACCTCTATATTTTGTTGATAGCGTCAATCAGTTCCTCAATTTCAAAATGTGTATATACGACCTCTGTCACACCCTGCCCTTTATGACCGACAATTTTCTTGATGACCTTGTCTGACACTCCGGCAACCGTCAACATGGAAATGCATGTGTGACGGGTATCGTGAGGGCGGTGTTTCATTCCGAGGGTCTCAATAAGTGGCGACCAGTACGAATCATAATAATTCCGGTATTTGAAATGTTCACCCTCCGGAGTAGAGAGGAGATATTCACAATCATTGAGGTTGTACCAGTATTCAAAGAACGGATAAACCTTTTCGGAGATTGGAGCAGTACGGATTCCGGCAGCAGTTTTCGAGGCGACAATCTTGAAATATCTTTCCTCAAGGTTCACATTTTCTTTCTTGAGGTCGAGGAGTTCGCCGATTCTGCATCCGCTATATATCAACATGAGGATGACAGTATAATATATATTTGAATCCTTGACATCCCATAATTTCGCAACCTCTGTTTTTGAGAACGGTTCACGGTTGTATGCGTTGGGATTGCCCGCCTTTTTAATGTCGAGGTATTCGACAAGGTTTCGTTCTTTTGGAATAATCTCATGAATCACAGCGTATCTGTACATCAGACCGAATAATATTTTTAATTTCCGGAGTGTAGGATAATTTTTGCAGGATTCATCAACGACCATTTGCAGGTGGTCGAGTTTTACATCAACAAAACGCATCCGTGCAAGTTTATCACATAACGCCCATGCTGCACGGTAGCCTTTGACGTTGGAATCACTGACAGTCGGAAAATGTTCATCAGACCATCGCTCATATACATCCTCGAATGTAACCTTTGCAGCGTTCACATCATAAGGATTTGCATTGAACTCCGCAAGTGCGGTCAATGCCTCTTTACGGGTCGGGTAATATCCGACGACCGTATATAATTGTTTTGATTTACCTGTTTTCGGGTCGATTTCCCATCCTTTTGTCTTTTTGGCGACATAAGGATTCCGGCGATTTCCCGATAATTTGTAAACCGTTCCGAATCCGTTCGGTAGTTTCATAAAATCACCATCCTAAAAAAGAGTATAAAAAATAAAACCAATGCAAAAAGCACGGTTTTATGATAGAATGGTATTTGAAGGAACATTCTGTCGGTGCTTTTTGCAGGAGCATGAAACGGAGGTTTCACAAAGGCGATCCACATTGCAGTGTGGGTCGTCTTTTTTATTGTGCATTATTCATTTGCACGGCGTTCTTTTGCGACTTTTCTATACTTGCGACCGATGACAACACATGCGACACCGACCACAACAGCAACTATTCCGGCAACCGGAACAGCAAGCAATAGAATCAATCCTAAAAGTGCAAGGACAGCACCGAGAACAATCATGAGGATTCCGCAAACACTGTATGTATTTGCAGAGTATTCCTTTTTCTGCGGTGCATTTGTTGAACTGGATGCAGTAGGATTTCCGTTTGCAGCCGTCAATCCTTTTGCAATGTCGGACACGCCGACGGTAGTTCTGTTATACACTGCGTTGTATGCTGCCTTTTTCGGGTCGTTGACGATTCCCATTCCCTTTTTACCATAAAGGGGATTGACCGCCTTTTTGACCTGTCGTTTGACTTTTCCTGTTGTTCTTGCCTTGATGCTTTTCTTGATGTTTGGCTTTCTGACACCGTATTTCATGAACACACCTCCATTTCTATAAAATCAACATTCTGTAAACTTTCCTCAAGAGAGGAGGTGAGCAGAATGAAAACCCTTGTGTGGGAAGTAAGAACCTCAAAAGGGTTTACATTGATGGAGTTATCGAAGAAATCCGGAATCGGAAAATCTACGATAAACAACATCGAAAACGGTAAGGTGTCACCGACATTGTTTCAACTTGAAATGATAGCGATTGCATTAGGCGTGAACATCACCGACCTGTTTGAATCCGAATACAAATAATTGTACCATAATGCAGCGGGATTCAGGCAACAAGAGGAACGATTTCCACAATTATGGAAATCAACCTCGATATTTCCACAATCATGGAAATATATGATACAATGCAATTCGGAAAGGGGGTGGTGTCTCCCTTGAATTACAAAGAGGCTATTGTCGAAATAGTCGGAAAGATACGAAACGAACGCATCCTCAAGAGGATATACAAATTCGTGTTGTATCTCTACACCCATGAGACTGGCAGTTGAAAGACTGTCAGTCTTTTTTATTCTTTTGTGCGAAATCTATCGCACTTTGCATTAAATGCTCAAGAGCATGGATGTCATCATCGCTCAATTCAAGCATAAACTTGAAAAGGTTTTTCCGTGCCTCATCCTCACCCGCCATGATGCGGTCAATGCGTTCGATGAAATCATCGTCCGTGTCAACGAACATCTCTCCGTCACCAGTAGTCAACCATATATAATCAACGCCGAACTCACGGCATATTGCCTTTATATTGGCATCAGTAACGGAGTTTTTTCCGTTTTCAATAAGACTGACGGCACTTTTTTTCAAACCGATACGCTCACCGAATTTATCAAGTGTAAGACCGAGCGATTTTCTAACTTCTTTTATACGCTCATTCTGTGTCATATAGATTCACCTCCTCTGTTTTATAAAGCATAACACCCATCGAAACAAAAATCAATAAAAAAGTTTATTCAACAAACAAAAAAGTGTTGACAAAGTTTGTTCAACAAAGTATGATGTTTATAGAACAAACAGAAAGCAGGAAGATGGGATGTGCGAGAAGTGAAAACGATGGTCAATCTGCCCCATTGAATGCCCCGATTGTGAAAAGGCGAACGGCTTGTGATGGAGAGTTCAACACTTATGCGGGGGAGCGAGATGACACAGCACTGTTGTTTTAGTAAATGAAACGTATAGGAGGCGAAAAGAAATGCCAAAACATGAAATTTCAAATGTAAGAACATGGGGAATGGGAACGATTGAGAAAAAAATCGCCTACAAGACGGAAGTTTTGGAATATCAAGAAATCAGAGTAAAAGCTGAATTTGAGGGCGACCCCGAACCGGAACAAATCAAGCAGATTTCAGAAGTTGTCGAAAAGGCAGCGAAAGAAATAGGGAAGATTGTGGAGGAGTGGTGATTCTCCTCCACGAGAATTATTTCAAAGTGCGAACGTGTTGTGCAAAATCTTGTGTTTCAACACATGCCTTGATAGCAGCTGCAAGCAGACACTCAAATTCTTCTTTTGATAAATCAGAAACTTTTGAGAATTTGATGTCGCTATTTTCAAATGCATTTGCAATCGCACTTTTGAAAGTATCATGGTAAACCGCCATGTTGTCACCTCCTGTCATTTTGGAATGGTCGCACATTTATTATATGGCAGGAGATGCAGCAGGACAAGGAAGAACAGGAGGTAAAACAGGATGACGAAACACATTAAAGTGAACAGCATATCAACAGCGTGGGAGGTAGCTGCAAGCATTTTCCCAACAGACTACCAAAAAGACGAGGAAAGCAGCAAAAGAGCAGGCTATCCGATTTATAAGACAACCTCAACAGACGAAATTTTTTCCGGATTCCACATTTCAGACCTCAATACTCGATTAGAGGTGAACATGGGAGCAGAAACGGTGACGATTTGGATTGAGGAGGATGCATTTGAAATTATAGTAAAAGGATTAACAGAGGATGAAAAAGAAAGCCTCAAAGAGGTGATTGACAAGGAAATCCGGAGAATCAAATACCGGAGACATAAGGCAGAAACCTCAAATCCCCGGTACGTGATAGACCTAAATTCATAGCAGATTAGAACTCATGTGAACAGCGGTTGCAATTTGCTCATTGAGTTCGGATTCGTTTTCGGGTGCATAGATATTGTCAAACTCGATGCACTCCGATGAATCAAAAGCACAAAGAGAGAGTTCTGCGGGAACAGGCTCTCCACCGTCGGAATCGTCAAGAGGTTCAAGAATGGAAAGTTGCACATATTGTTTTCCGGTGCGACGAGCATCTTGAACGAGGGAACGGAGTTCCGAAATGCTAACAATGATTGAATCTCTCATGAAATCACCTCCTTGTAATGATTATACAATGCAGGGCGGAAAATAAAAGCCGAAACGGGGCAGCAGTCGCCCTGTCAGTGTCCGGATGGCAACCGACACTCTGACGATGGCAAGCCGAAAGACATCGTGCAGCGATACCGTGGGAAACATGGCAGCGGTCGCACCTGCTAGAAAGTGCGTGGATGGTCAACAGGTTTTCCGTGATTTTTTTAAGGTGAAAAGTCACAACACGGTAGACAACGCCGGAAAGCAGGTGGACGGGATGAAAAGACCGAGAGAACCACCAACAGGAGGAATCAAGATGGAAATAGGACGAATATTGCCGACAGAGGCAGCAGCAATACTCAATGTGTCACCGCAATTCGTGAGGGTAGCAATGCAACAAGGGAAACTCCCGATAGGAACGGCGGTGCAGATGTCCTCAATTTGGACGTATCACATTTCGGAAAAACTGCTTGCAGATTATTCCGGAAAAAACATAGAAAAAGAGATTGAGAGAATCAGAGGAGGTGTTGAGCATGACAAGAAATGAGAAAAAGGCAGTGATTGAGAATATGGCAGAGAGATTCATGAGCATTGACGACCTTGAGGGAAAATCAATGACAATCATGGTGATGTCTGCGTATGCAGAGGGTAAGGCAGCGGGAAAAGCAGAGGAGCGTCGCAGATGGGAACAGAAAGAGGCGGTTGCAGCCGTTTAATGAAAACGCCCCGTCATAACGGCGGGGCAGTACATAGCAGGAGCATGAGAGCAAAGAAAAAGGACAACCATTGCAGTGGTCGTCCTTGTATCGACTGATTGTGTCAGTCGCTAACTGATAGAAATATTATAGCAAATCTGACACAAAAAAGCAACTTGAAAAGAGACCGAAAAGGTCTATAAAATCAAGGGTTTTCGGAACTTTTATCGTCCTTGTAATAGATAATAACAAGTCTACGAAAACATAACAGGAGGTATGTGTCAGATGGCAAGAAAAAGAGGGATGCAATATATCCCGTATGACTATGAGACAGCATATAACAAAGCGATGGAGGACATGCATGAGTGGTTCATTGAGAACCTGTTCCAACATCGAAAGAAAGTTATATATGCACTGAAAGAGATAACAGCAGGAGACCAGTTTGAAATTGAGATATATCCGCAGTTCCGGAGCATGGATGAAGTACCTCCGGAGGGGAGGACAATCAAGAAAGACAACAACAAGGCTCAAAAGAATCTGAATGATAAGAATGCACGGAAATATGTTGAGAGGCTAATCAATGAGAATTTCAGCGACCGTGATATTTGGATGACATTGACCTATGATGACGAGCATCTACCACCGGACGGGGATGTGGATGCAGCAATCAAGAATGTGCAAAATTACATCCGACGCATCAACTATCAGAGAAAAAAGAGAGGTCTCCCGAATGCAAAATATGTCTATGTGACCGCATACAATCCGGATGCGGAAATCAGATGGCATCATCACATTGTCATGGATGGGGCGTTAGACATGGAGACGGTTGAATCCTGTTGGAAACAGTCAAGCAGGAATGAGGTTCGCCGATTACAGACAGACGAAAACGGTTTGTCCGGTATGGCAAATTACATCGTCGAGGAAAAGAACCGTGTTCCGTCGGAAAAGAGGTGGAACAGCTCACAGGGATTGAGAGACCCACGAATCAAGGTCGTTCATTCCAAACGTCCGGCAGCAGGAGGAAGTTATAAAAAAATAGGCTCATTCGTTGACAAGATGGTCAAGGACATGGATTCCATTCCGGAGATACTGAAAAAGTGGTATCCGGACATGGATTTCACGAATGCAAAAGTGTACTACAACGATTTTAATTGCATGTTTTACATACATGCACGAATGCGGAAAAGGAGGTCGACAGGTGAAAAGACGGATAAGACGGATAAGACGGGCATTGAAAAGAGCAGGTTTGTATGATGCGTTTCACATCACATTGATTGCGGTATTAATGACGGGATTTTGCGTGATATTGTTCAACGTCAAAGAACCGGAACAGCAGGAGAAAGAAACGGAGGAGATACAAGCGGAAGTGATGCAGAATCCGGAGACGATGACACAGACAACAGAGAACATCGAGGACAAATACAAGGTATTTGACACCATGTCCGAGGACTGGGGGAGCGATGACCTTGAGGGATTCGTGTTCTATGACCTGCCGGAGCAGTATGCAGACAAAGGCTATTTTCCGGAGAAAATGCAGATATACACAAGATGTCTATGCAAGCAATACGACGTTCCGTATGCCCTTGTATTGGCAATCATAGAGCAAGAATCCGGATATGAGTTCGACAAAACCGGAGACGGCGGGCAGTCAAAGGGATATATGCAGATATATGAGAAATGGCACACCGACCGGATGCAGAATCTAGGATGCACCGACCTCATGAACCCATATCAAAACGTGAGGGTCGGGATTGATTTCCTATCATACCTGCTCAAGAAATACGGCACGATTCAAGATACACTTGCAGCGTACAACTACGGTGAAAAAGGTGCAAGGGAATATTTGTGGAGCAACGGCGTGTATGTATATTCATACAACACGGCAATCATGCAGAGAATGAAAGAGATTGAGGAGGTGGTCGGGAAATGAGATTTGACTGGAAACCGGAATCAAAAGATAGATATTTCAGAAAAGCAGAGGCAGCAGTCAAGGCAGCGGGATTCGATGACATCCTGCGGGTAGACAGAGACCAGTTTTCCGTCATCAAAGGAACGGTCAAGGTACATTTCAAGCCGATTTCAAGAGATGGAAAAACACGCCGATGGTGGGAGGCAAAGAGAACGATTGAGAATATGCATGAAGTACCTCCGACAAAAGACCAGTTCGGCAGGAAACACAAGAGCATTTTCATTCACGCCTACATGATTTTAGAAATGGAGGAGCAGGACAGATGAAAATAAGAGAAGTCGCAGAGAGAATCGGACACATGTTCAAGGTCAAGGATTGCAGACATTTATGTCTGACATGCGAATATTACGAAATATGCAAAAGAGAGGTGAATGCGGATGAACATGAAATACGCAATGAGAAGTGAGGACACAGAGCAAATCAATGTCGTGTCGTGGGCGAATTGGAACATGAACCGTTATCCGGAATTGAGATGGTTGTTCCATGTACCAAACGGAGGTAGCAGGAACAGAGCAGAGGCAGTCAAATTCAAACAGATGGGTGTCAAGTCGGGAGTGTCTGATTTATGCCTGCCATTTCCGAGGGGGATGTACTGCGGATTATTTATCGAAATGAAATTCGGAGACAACAGGCAGCAGGACACACAAAAAGAGTTTCTTGCAGATATGGCAGAGGCAGGACATTTCGTTGCGACATGCTATTCGGCAGAGGAGGCAATCAAGGTCATTGAGGAATATCTGAAACTTACGGGATTCGAGCAGTATGACATTTTCGAGGAAACAGAAAAGACAGTCATGAGCATCCCGAACAACAGCATCCTCAAGGATGGAAAGATAAAACAGGGGAGGAGAGGAAAGTGAGACTTGAGGAATTATTGAGAACACTGCAAAACCCCGACCTTTTGAGGATATTCAAGGACAAGACAGAAGTGTTCACGGGTTATCTTGCAGGACTGGCATTGAGAAACGGAACGGAGTTCGGAGGAGAACTGTTCGACAAGTACAAAGACGAGACAGTCAAATCATTCAGATGCGTTCCGGAGATTACACACAAGAGATGGAAAGAATTGAACCTCATGCAGCCACTACGACCGGAGGAAACGACGGATTTCAGTTTCAGCGATTTGCAAATGAAATTGTATTACACGATTTACATTTAAGGAGGCAGAGGGATGATTGCATTGATTGTGTTAGGAATCGCAGTGATGACAATGTCAGTGTTTGCAGTTACGGCATTGATTTTGTTTGTGGCAGCAGTCGTGTTCGATATAGTCACAAAACACATGAAATAAAAAACAAGAGTACCAGGAGGGAAAACACAAAATGAAAATCAGAGTTTTAAGTTTATTCGACGGAATAAGCGTCGGAATGTTAGCACTAAAGAGAGCGGGGTTTGAGGTAGAAAGATACTACGCATCAGAAATCAAAGCAAAAGCAATGAAATGCAGTTTTAACAACTGGGGAGATTCGATTGAACAAATAGGGGATGTGAGAAATGTTGACGGCAGAAAATACGATGTCGACATCCTCATAGGAGGTTCGCCATGTCAGAATTTCAGCAGAGCGAGAACGTCACATTGCAATGTTATTGACGGGCTGGCGGGGGAACAGAGTTCTCTTTTCTTTGAATATTTGAGAATACTGAAAGAGAATAGACCGAAATATTTCTTTCTTGAAAACGTATGGATGCCAGTTGATGACCAAAAAATCATCAATCGTCTTTTGGGAGTTGAACCGATTCGAGCGAACAGCAGTCTTGTTTCCTACCAACAACGAGACCGTTTGTATTGGACTAATATTCCGGGAATCGAATTGCCGGAAGATAGACACATAAATTTTCAAGACTACAAGGACACTGACGAGGAATATTGCGACAGATTCATGGTAAAAAGAACGCCGAGCAGAGAGAGGATGTGGGGCGACGGAAACGGCGAGTGTCCGAACGTAACCAACAGAGAAAAAATAAACTGCATCACATTAAAACAAGACAGATGGAAAAACTCCGGACTTGTAGAGTACAAGGATTTTTGCAGATATTTAACAACAAGAGAACTGGAAATCGGGCAGACGTTACCAGTTGGCTACACTGCAGGATTGACAAAAAATGAAGCAGAGGACGTAATCGGAGATGCGTGGACTGCGGACATGATAGCACACTTTTTTGGTTATCTAAAAAAGGACATGGAAAAAACGGCAGGAGAACAGGAGGAAACAACATGAAAATTATTGCAGTAATGTCACCAAAGGGAGGAATCGGGAAAACAACGACATCCGATTCAATCGCCTATATGTTGGGCGAGGAATACGAAAAGAGGGTACTTGTATTAGACGGAGACCCACAGGGAGATACATCAAAGACATTCGGAGCATACGAACCGGACGGAATAGGAATGAGTGAACTGCTTGAGAAACACGAGTGCGTCGGCGGTACATACAAAACAGGTGATTTAATTAGACCGACAGAGTATTCACACATTGACATCATTCCGGCGAATGGTTATCTCATGAAAACAGACATGAATCTGCTGCTCAAGCAGGAGGAAAATCAAGTCACAAGATTGCGTGAGGCACTGGAAGAGGTAGCGGATGCATACGATTATTGCATTTGTGATTGTGGTCGTCTGCTTGACATGGTGGTCATCAATATTCTTTTATCGGCAGAATTAGTCATAGCACCCGTGAAAGTGGGAGGATATGAAATCGAGGCACTACAAAACCTTGAGGAGCAGATTGAGGATTTGAGAGACATCAATCCAGATTTGAGAATCAAGGCACTCATGACAATGCGACAGAAAAACAAGACATCTCTTGAGGTTGAGGAGTGGTTGAAAACGGAATCCGGATTTGACATGTTTGTTACACCGATTCGTCGTTCAATCATTGCAGAAAAGTCAACAACGGCAATGATGCCACTCCCGAAATTTTCAAAGAGAGGAATTGTGTCTCAAGATTATAGATGCGTGGTTCATGAGATTATCAAGGAAATGGAGGGATGAAAATGTCAGCATATTGCAGATGGTATGAAAAAGACATGGAGAACCTGTCAGAGCATGAACAGCAGCAGTGTGAAGAAAAAGGACAGAATTGTTGCAAGTGTCCGGATTTAATAGTGAAAGACAAAAAGGAGGAATCAGAATGGGAAACATCGTAAAAACAGCACAATGTCGTTTCTGCGGTCAGATGGTGCAGATTGAAAGCGACGAGGAATTGACAAAGCCACAGGCAGAGGAACAGGCAACAATGACATGTAACTGCACGGAGGCGGTAGAGTATCAGAAAGAGAGGCAGAGAAAAGAAAAAGCGATGATGAATGTATCTGCCTTGTTTGGAGAGAACGCAGCACCGGACAAGAGATGCGGTGAGGGCATCGTGAACATCTTAAAGGCAGCAGTCGAGGAGATTTACACCGGAGGACTTGCAAAAGTCACATTGAACCTCCGAGGGGGGGTCAAAGCATCAATTTCACAGAATGCAAAGGGTGAAATCAACGTCGAGCGTACAGAGACAAAGAAACAGAAACTCACAGAGTAATGACAGGAGGTTGAACAGATGGCAGCAGGATTCAGCGTGAAAGACGCACTCAACAAGAACAGCAAAGCGGGGATTGATGAATCTCCGAGAGCAAGATTCCGGACAAAGGACATCTCAATTTTCAAGATGTACCGGAATGATATGAATTTTTACAGTGTAGAGCAGATTGAGGAACTGGCAGGAGACATCCTCATGTATGGATTGAAACAGAATCTCGAACTTGTATATGCACCGTGCGAAAAGGGAGAATATAGAATCGTGGCAGGTGAAAGACGGTGGGAGGCTCTCAAGTATCTCGTATCAAAGGGATATAAAGAATTTGAACTTGCGACCAGTAAATTGACGACACCGCAGGATAACGACGAGGAGCAGGTTGAAATCATAATTGCGAACGCATACCGTACAAAGACAACCTCCGACATGATTGAGGAGGAAACACGCCTCAAGGCATCTCTTGAGCGTATGAAAGCAGCAGGGAAGAAAATCAAGGGATATGACCTGCAATCCGGACGATTGAGAGAGGTGATTTCCTCAATGCTGCATGTGAGCAAAACAAAGATTGCACAAATTGAGGCAGTCAACAACAATCTGATTCCGGAATGGAAAGAGGAACTCAAGGGAGAACGCCTCACATTTTCCGCAGCTTATGAATTGAGCGGTATGACAGCAGACGAGCAGCGGGAGGCACTGGGGAAATTCACAGAGACCGGAGAACTCACACACAAAGATGTGAAAGACATGAAAGCAGAAAAGGCAGCAGGACAGCAGGTGTCAGAATCCGACACAGAGACAGAAATCGGCATGAACCCGCCGGAAGTGAGAGCGGGCGACGACTACGAGACACCGCATCCGGAGGGAATCACATCAATCTGTTATTCCTGCACCGAATATGAGACATGCAACGTCAAAACCGGAACATGCACCTCATGCGACAAGTACAAGAACCGTACAGAGGCATACAAGACCGACGAGCAGAGATATTCAGAGGAGCAGGATGCAATCGACCGTGAGACAAAGAAAAAACTCCGTGAGATGGAGCAGGAGGAGAAGATGCAGAAACTCCCGTCAACAGCACCGGAGGAAATAAAGACAATCAGAGTGTCACAGGACAAATTCGAGGAATACACGGGAGAATATAGAAAACCGTACATGATAACAAAAGACGACGGATTCAAGGTCGGAAATGTCGTCAAATTAGTAGTATTTGCAGCAGGCAAAGCAACCGGAGAGACGGCAGACATGAGAATCACATGCAAAGACGATGACATCACATGCAGCGGACTGTCAGACGGTTGGTGCGTTATCGGTTTAGGCGAGGCATAGAGGAGACAGAATGAGTTATAAACAGAGACACCCGTATTTGATGCAGATTGTATATATAATCAAATACAGATTGAAGAATTGGAGGTAAAAATCAATGAATGACATCAAAAGAGGCGAAATGTTATATATCAGCAGAGGGGGGCATCCTACAACGGGAGCGAACAGCACTCCGACCGTCCGGCGGTAGTTGTGAGCAACAACAAGAACAATGAGAACAGCAATGTTATTGAAATCGTATATATGACGACACAACCGAAAACAGACCTCCCGACACATGTGACAGTGAGGTCAACAGGGAGAATCAGCACAGTATTGTGTGAGCAGGTCTATTCGGTATCAACGGAGCGTGTAGGAACATACATCGGAGAGTGTACAGACAAGGAAATGGAGAACATCGACATTGCTCTCATGATTTCCTTGCAGCTTGACGGCAACATGAAAACCTCAAAGAAATACAATGAGACAATAAAAGAGCAGCAGGAGGAAATCGACAGTCTCAAGAAAGAAATTGAGATGTTGCAGCAGGAGCATGAGGACACAATCGCAGAGATTGAACAGGATGCAGCAGTCTATGTCGAGGAAAATAAGAAGATTGAAAACATGACACAGACAGAGGATGCAATCAGATTACAGACAGAAAGAGACACATACAAGACCATGTATGAACAGTTACTCAACAGATTAGTGAATGGAGGAGCAGCATGAACAAAAGCGAGTTAAAGGCAATATTTATCAATGCAAAGGCAACGGATGCGAAATACATCGGAGTGAGCATCCAAACAGAGGGCAGCAGTCAACCGGAAATCATCATCAATCCGAATGCGAATTTTGATGCGAAATTTGACTACTACATGGAGGCATACGATGACGATTTGATTCTGATTGCAGCAAAGGGCAAAAAGGACATCAGAATCACGGCAGCAGGGCAGGGAAACAGTTTCGAGGACATCGAGTGTCAGTTGATTGGAGAGCAGGGCAAAGGTTGGAGAGAACTCATTGCAGTAGCAATCGACAAAGCCTATGAGAATATGATTGCGAACACGCCTACAACAACGGAGGAGGAACGGACACACTGCGAAATGATAAAAGAGGCAGTCAAGGGAATGTTCATCAACGAAAGCCGGACAGCAGCAGAGGCAGAGTTCATCAAGACGCACATTGTCGACTATGAGAAAATATTCGATGTCTGCATGAACGGTGATGACCTTGAGTTCAAAAAAGGACTTGTCAGATTGCAGAAAATGCAAAATGAATATGTCATGCAGCGGGAAAATGACTGATAGAGAAAAAGAGGCGTTCATCGGCGGGATAGAATTTGCGAGAGACTGGAATCTCGACATCCAGCCGGATGATTTGCGTTTATACGAGAGATTGATTCAAGAAAGGACGGAAAAAGAGAATGAACAAAGTCATATTGATGGGTAGGCTCACAAGAGACCCGAATGTCAGATATACACAGCAGAACAGTTCACAGGAATCCATGTGCGTGGCACGTTATACACTGGCAGTCGACCGCAGAGGTGCAAGAGACGGGCAGCAGTCAGCGGATTTCATATCATGCGTCGCATTCGGTAAAAATGGCGAATTTGCAGAGAAGTATTTGAAACAGGGAACGAAAATTGCTGCAACGGGCAGGATTCAGACAGGTTCATACACCAACAGAGACGGTCAAAAGGTATATACGACCGAGGTTGTGATTGAGGAACAGGAATTTGCAGAAAGCAAGAGGGCAGCAGGAGAACAGGAACAAAATGCGGATTATTCGGATGCAGGAGACGGATTCATGAATATACCGGACGGAGTTGACGATGAACTCCCTTTTTCATAAGCAAAAAGGAGGAGTGTGATAACATGGGAATCATAAAAAGAATAATTGAGAGATTTCGAGCATCCGGAAAAACAGAAAATGAGATTTCGAGCATTATTGAGGAGGCAGCAGATAAAGCATCGGTAAACAGAGACGCATTGAAGAAAAAAGAATATAAAAAACCGGAAATAACGGTCACAACATCGGCAGAGGAGTTCGTCGAGGCAGTCATGCGAATGGGTGTAACTATGGAACAGGTAAAAACGGCGATTTTGAAAATGAACAGTTTACAAAATGCGGAAAATCGCAAAAACACGAATAACTGGCGTAAAATGCACGGTCTGCCTATGAGAAGAAAGCAGAAAGTGAGGAAAAAGCATGAAAGAGGAAAAAGAGCAGACGGTCATTGACAAAACACTGCTATATCTTGAAAATTATCGTGAAATGGAGCGGTATATCAAAGAGGCAGTGTCAGAGACCTCTCAAATTCCGGATATAGGAAAATATAACATATCAGCAGAGCAGGCGTTCCTGCAATCAGTCAGAGAGTGCCGTGCAGAGACGGTGATTCTATTTGAACACTTGAAAAAGGCTCTTGCATCACTGAAAGAGGATGCAGAGGCAGCAGGAGAGGGGTACAAATACGAGGCACTTGAGGCGGTGTATATAAAGGGAATGTCATATGAGGATATAGTGAGGGAGACAGGATGCGGAAGAAACTCACCTAAAAAGTGGTGCAGAGTGATGATTCAACGCTTGTCAATCAAATTATTCGGTGCAAAAGCGATTGAAAATGATAAAAATGGAGTGAAAACAGGGTGAAATGAGGGTGAAAATGGGGGTAAAAAGTGGGTGAACAAAAGACAAAATAAACGTGATAATATGTTAGCGTGAACAGTTGAGACGAGCGATTGCAGATATGCAGTCGCTTTTTTCTTGCCTGTTTGCCCTCCTGTTATATGCGGGTGGGATATACACAGCAATGTGCATTACTGCCCGCCTCTTGTGGATAACACAGCAGGAGAACACAGCAAGAGAGGAGAACACAGATGCTATTGAAATCATGCAGGTGTGGGAAGTTGATTCCGCAGTCAATGAAGATGTGCGAGGAATGTGAACAACGGCAGCAGTCGAGACACATGATATATAACAACACACGGCGAGACGAGAGAGCAGCAGAGTTCTATGTATCAAAGGAATGGCGGGCGATGCGAGAGCGTATCATTGAGGTCTATGACAACGTAGATATATACGCATTATATGTCGAGCATGAGTTGCTCACATGCAATCCGGTTCACCATATCGTTGAACTTGAGGACGACTGGGAACAGCGTTTGAATCCGCTCAACCTCATACCTCTCAACCATAAGACACACAACACAATCACTGCTTTATACAAGCAGAGCAAAGCAAGTATGAGAGCAACACAAAAACAGTTGAGGTCACTGATTGAGTACCACTTTCGAGAGGCAGGGGGATATAAAAAAGTTTTGTGCGATTCGTTTTTAGTCGCACCCCCTCTTTTCTTTGGAGAAAACTCCCCACGAGAATTTCAGTAGATGGGTACATCCGAAAGAGGTGTCAGAATGTGACACAAAAATACTGAAATGCTGACGGAAAGGAGGTTTGTTGCATCATGGCAGGACAAAGACAACCCACAGATTTGGTTGTTATGAACGGGCGAAAACACCTCACAAAAGCAGAAATTGAGGCACGAAAAAACGCCGAGGTCGTAGCACCGTGTGACAAAGTGAGACCTCCGTCATATTTAACACCGGAACAAAAGAAACAGTTCCGGAAGATTGCGAAAGAATTACTCGAAATCAAACTGATTTCAAATCTTGATTGCGATGCACTGGCAAGGTTACTCATAGCACAGACACAATACATCGAAATCACAGAGCAAATCAGAAACACTCCATTGATGGAGGATGTTCCAATATATGAGACGAGAGAAAATCCGGACACAGGAGAAAAGGAACGTGTGCAGGTCGGTACAAGACAGGTCGTGTCCGGTGAAAGAGAACGCCTCATGATTATTCAAGACCGCTGCATGAAACAGTGTAGACAGGGAGCATCAGATTTCGGACTAACAGTCTCCTCAAGATGCCGTTTGGTTGTACCGAAACCACAGCAGCAAAAGCCGGAGAATAAATTTGCGAAATATGCAAATTAAGGCATGGCGAAAGCAGGAGAAACACAAGACCGCTGCACACAATACGCCCTTGATGTCGTATCGGGCAAGATAACAGCCGGAGAATATGTCCGTCTTGCGTGTCAGAGACATCTTGACGACATTGAAAAATCAAAAGCAGCACCGTACAAATACTATTTCGACGTTGAAAAGTCGGAGGAAATAATCAATTTTGCAGAGGAGTTGACCATTGCAGAGGGTGAGGAAAATGAGCATGTGACGGCATATCCGTTCCAGTGTTTTATTTTAGGGTCACTCAATGGATGGAGAACAAAGGAAAAGTCATATAGACGTTTTAGAACATCCTATGTGCAATTAGGTAGACAGAACGGAAAATCGTTCATCAATGGTATTCTTGCGTGTTATTATGGCAATTTTGACGGGTACAAGTACGGAAAAATCTTTTGTACGGCTACAAAGCAAGACCAAGCGAACATTGTTTTTGACGAGGTTGCAAAATTCATCAACTCTGACGAGGATTTGTCAGAATGGTTCAAGGTACATGACCACAACCACACGATTGATTGTCTGTTGACACATTCAGAAATCAAAGCGTTGTCCGGTGATACAAAGTCACTCGACGGACATCGTGCATATTTGGGAATTGTCGACGAGTATCACGCACACAAAACAAATCAGATGTACAAGTTGCTTGAGGGTGGTATCAAGAAACTCAAGTCGGCGTTGATATCGGTCATCACGACAGCGGGATTCGACCTCAAGTCGCCGTGTTACAAGTTATATGAGTATTGCTGCAATCTACTCAAGGGCGTTTTCGAGAACGACAGTCAATTTGTGTATATCGCACAGATGGACGAACACGATGACAGATACACGCCGGAGAATTGGATAAAAGCAAACCCGATTCTTGAATTTGACAGGGATGCACTTGAAAATCTGATACCGATTGCACACACTGCCCGGGACATGGGCGGTGAGGACTTGAGAGATTTTCTTGTCAAGCAGCTCAACATGTGGATGCAGTGGTCAAATTCATTGTACATCAAGGACATTGCATCATGGAAAGCATGTGCAGTTTTGAAATCACTCAAGGATTTCAGAGGGTCAAAGTGCTATGTCGGCGTTGACTTGTCATCCGGAGGAGACTTGACATCAATCGCAATCGTGATTCCGTTCATGGTGGAGGACACGAAAAAATATTTTATTCACACACATTCGTTCATCCCGTCCTCAAGGGTGGATGAACACATCAAGACTGACAAAGTACCATACGACGTATGGATTGAAAAAGGTCTTGTGACGGTAACGGAAACACTGGGAGGAATCAAGACAGATTACAAATACATCATCAGATACCTTGAGGATTTAGTGAGGGAATACAACCTCAAACCGCAGTTGATTTGTTACGACCCGCACAACGCATCGGCGTTCCTGTCAGACCTTGAGGCGATGGGATTCGATTCAATCTCTGTCACACAGACAGCAAAAGAATTGAACGATGCGACAGTTGATTTCAGACTTGAGATTCTTGCGGGCAATGTGGAGATTGAGGGAATGGAAGTCGGAAAAGAGGGCAACAAGATAGTTGTTCCGGTTGACAGCCTGCTTGTTTGGTCGATTGCGAATGCAAAGACCATTTCAAACAATTACGGTGAAATAAAGATTGACAAAGACATCACGACAGAACGAATCGACCCGATTGACGCTATCATCGACGCATGGAAACACGCAATGAAAGAGGAATACCGTCAGGATGTGAACGAAACTGTCAATGAATGGCTTGAGCAATATGAAAAATACATGAAGAAAGGCGGTGAGAAATAAATGAATCCGTTTCAGAGATTGGGAGTAAAAATTTCAAATTGGTGGAGAGGCGAACCACAGAACGACGGAGGGAAAATGACATTGAACTCACCGTCGCTCCTTGAGCGAATAGGATTGAAAAGAAAAGGGAAACCGACATCAGAGGTCACATATTTCACTTGTCTCAAGATGCTGTCGGAGACCCTTGCGAAAATGCCTATCAAATATTATCAGAAAACGGACAAGGGCATCATCGAGGCAGAGGCGACGGACACATCGAAACTGTTATCAAAGAGACCGAATCCGTTTATGACACCAACAACATTTTGGAACACGGTTGAAATCAACCGAAACCATTACGGGAACGCCTATGTGTATATGAGAAAAAAGTTTGACCGAAAAAAATTCGGCGGTGAAATCAAAATCGTTGATTTGTGGGTCATGCAGTCAAATTGTGTGCAGATAGTCGTTGACGATGCAGGGATATTCGCAGGAGTGGGGCGTTTGTGGTACGTCTACACAGACCCGACATCCGGTCGTCAATATGTGTTCAGTACGGACGAGGTGATGCATTTCAAAACATCATTCAGTTTCGATGGAATCACAGGACTACCAGTGCAGCAGATTTTGAGAGACACGGTTGCAGGTGCATCCGAATCACAGGCGTTCATGAATAACTTGTATGAGAGCGGTCTGACAGCAAAAGCAACACTCGAATACACGGGAGAGTTGAACGAAAAGGCAAAAGAGGCACTTGTCAAATCGTTTGAGGAGTTCGGCAGCGGGGCAAAGAATACAGGAAAAATTCTGCCTGTTCCGTTAGGAATGAAACTCACGCCCCTTGACATCAAACTGACTGATTCACAGTTCTTTGAACTGAAAAAATATAATGCCCTGCAAATCGCCGGAGCGTTCGGAGTGAAACCGAATCAAATCAACGACTATTCAAAGTCGTCATATAGTAACAGCGAAATGCAGCAGTTATCGTTCTACGTTGACACAGAACTGTTCATCATCAAGCAGTATGAGGAGGAAATCAATTTCAAAATGCTGCCGGATGAAGATGCAGACGACGGATATTATTACAAATTCAACGAAAAAGTATTATTCCGAACTGATTCAAAAACACAGATGGAATATTTGAGAAACGGTGTAGGTGGAATGATTATCAAACCGAATGAGGCAAGACGTAAACTCGACATGGAAGATGCGGAGGGAGGCGATGTCCTACTTGCGAACGGTAGCATCGTACCGTTGACGATGGCGGGTGCAGCATATTTGAAAGGCGGATCCGAACAGGAGAACGCCGATGAACCGGAACAGCCGGAGGAAGAAACAGAGCCGGACACAGAGCAGCCGGACACAGCAACAGAACCGGACGAAACCGACGAGGCAGAGGACGAGGATGAACAGGAGGGAGGTGAATAATAATGCCAAAAAAGAGACGTTTTGATTTTACAAAGAAAAATAAACGCAGCGGGAAAGTTGAAAATGTCGGCTATTTGGATTTAGAACAGGACGAGGAGCAGAGCAGATGTTCCTTGTATTTCTACGGTGACATTGTATCAGCGACATGGGAATCTATGTGGTACGAGGAGGACAGATGTCCGCAGGACATCGCAGATTTCCTAAACCAGTTAGATGGATATGAGGACATTGACATCTATTTCAATTCCGGAGGTGGAGACGTATTTGCAGGACTGGCAATATACAACCAGTTAAAGCGATACGACGGACACAAAGTCGGATATGTCGACGGTATGGCAGCATCTATCGCATCAGTCATCATGTTTGCATGTGATGAACTGCATTTTGCAACAGGTGCTCAAGCAATGATTCACAAACCGTTATGCATGGCATACGGAAACGCAGACGATTTCAAGGCGGTTATAAAGCAGTTGAATCTTTGCGAGGATTCAATTCTTGATGTCTACATGGAACATGTGCAGGAGGGTGTCACAAGAGACAAAATTCAATCTCTCATGAGCAATGAGACATGGTTCGACAGTAAGAGGATGCAGCAGTATTTCGATGTTGAAATCGAGGAAAAGGCAGCAGTTGCAGCATGTGCATCCGACTTTTTCGAGAAATACAACAATATTCCGGAGACACTCAAAGGAATCGACACAAAGAACATCGTCGATGCGGTGATTGCAGAACTTGAGAATCGGAGCAACGCAGCAGCAGAGGCAGAAAAACAGAGAATCGAGGCAGAAAAGCAGGAGATTCTAAAAGATTTATACCTTTATGGTATGTAAGAAATGGAGGAAAGAAAGCATGAATAAGGAATTACAGAAGTTACTAAAGCAGATTAACGACAAGAAAAACGAGGTCAAGAGCCTTGTGAACGATGGAAAACTCGACAAGGCAAAGGCAGCAAAGGAGGAACTCAAGGAGTTACAGAACAGATTTGACCTCCTCTATGATTTGGACGAGGATGAACAGGACAACATCGAGGACAAATTCAACAACGGAACTGCAAAGCGGGTCGGTGGTGATGTAAAACCGGACAAAAAGAACATCGTGAAATCATTCGTCAACATTGTCAAAGCCGGATTCCTGCACAAAAAGGCAGACGAGGCAGACATTGCAGTGTATAACGCTGCAATCACATCCGACACATCTGACAAAGGAGAGGGAGAGGTCGGAATCGGAGTTACAATTCCGGAGGACATCAGAACGGACATCATTGAACTGCGTCGTTCAGCCGACAACCTTGAGCAGTATGTCAATGTTGAGGGAGTAACAACCAAGACAGGAACACGAAACATTGAGGTTGATGCAGATTCTACACCGTTCGACAACGTGGAGGAGGCTGCGGATTTTCCGGAGATGGACGAGCCGACATTTGTACAGGTTGAGTACAAAATCAAGAAAAAGGGTGGAATCCTCAAGATGACCGCCGAACTGCTTGAGGACACAGCAGCCAATATCATGGCGTACATCAACAAGTGGATTGCTAAAAAGACAAAGGCAACCCGTAACGCAATGATTCTCAAGACACTTGATGCGATGACAAAGGGAAAAGAGGTAACAATCGAGAATCTCGACAGCCTCAAGGATGTATTCAATGAGGATTTAGACCCTGCAATCGCAGCGGGAGCGGTTGTCATCACTAATCAGAGCGGTTTCAACTATCTCGACAAGTTAAAGGATAAGGACGGCAACTATATTTTGCAGAAAGACCCGACACAGCAGACAAAGGGAAAACTGCTTTTTGGTGAATATCCTATCATCAAGTTATCAAAGAAAACTCTTGCATCCGAGAAGATTATGAACAGCGACGGTCACACAATCGACGGGTACAAGCATCCTGTATATTGTGGCGACTTAAAAGAGGCAATCACACTCTTTGACAGAAATGTCCTCACAATCGACCTCAATGACAAGGGAACAGGTTTATGGGATAAGGACTTGACAGGTCTCAAGGTTCGTGACCGTTTCGATGTGCAGCCTGTTGACAAGGCAGCAGTCATCAAGGGTCAGATTACAGAAGTTATCAACGGGTAATATGGCAGCAGGGCGGTGAATCCGTCCTGCTAATTGAAAGCAGGTGAGAACATGACGGATGAAGAAAAAGAGAAGTACAGAGGCGGTCTGATTGCTACATGCAAGACATATTGTCACATCGACTATGATGACGACATCGAAATCCTTGAATTGATGCTTGACACGACACTGGATGAAATGACGGAACTGATTCCGAATTTCGACCGGAACAACCTCACAAGCCGTCAAAAACTGCTTGCATTCATGTCCGTGAAAGAACTGTACGACAACCGTGACAAGTACCGGAGCGACACAAAAACGCTCTCTGCTGCCGTTTCCTCCATGCTATTGAAAGAAATATACGGAGGTGCAGCAGAATGACAGGCAGAATCAAGATAATTCGCAAGACAGCAAGCGTCGTTGACGGCAGACGACAGCAGGAGGAACAGGAATTTTTCTCATGTTGGTGCGATGTCAAGAGTTTGGGAACAAACGAGAAATACAATGCGTTGCAGATAGGTCTTGAGAACACGATTGTGTTTGAAACGAGAGCCTGCGACAAGATGGAGGAAATCAGATTGAATCTGAAAGAGTTCTATGCAGTATATAAAGGCGTTGAGTTCAAGATATATGATGCGTGTCCGATGTTTGTCGATGACAGAAAATATCAGTTGAAATGCAGAGCGGGAGCGTAGTGTCATAATCTGACACCGGAGGTGATGCAATGAAAATTGAGATGGATTTTCAAGGATTGAAAGAACTTATGAAAGCGTTCGAGGACGCAGCAAGCGACGAGGATATAAAAGAGGTCAATCAAAAGATTGTCAAACAAAGTGAACCAGTCGTGAAAAACATCATGTCCGGAAAGATTCCAAAATCAGCGGACATCAAATTGTCCGGTAGAGGTTTCGGTTCAAAGTCATCCGTGACATCACACGCAGCAGACAGCATACCAATAGGAGCAGTCAAGATGAAAGACACAGGAGCGACAGCAGATGTCGGATGGGAAAAGTCGGACAATAGCGAACACTTTTATGTGAAATTCATAAACTGGGGAACTATCTATCAACCGCCTCAAGAATTTATTTACGCAACAGGGCGTGAGGCAGATGCGGAACTGCAAAAAATCGCAGAACAGGAATATCAATCCTATTTAGACAACACATTGAAATGAGGTGAGAGCATGAGCAGCAGTCCGGACATCATCAAAGATGCATCCGACGCATTGAAACCTATATCAGACAGAGGGATCACTGTGATGCAAGGATGGTATGACAAAGACATCCATGACAGACATGTGACATTGTGGGATTTGGGAGAAAATGACGAGAATTTTTCGGACGACGATGCAGAGGGAGTGACGCTGTCAGTGCAGGTCACTATATTTTCAGAAAGTGACGAGGTTGAACTGGCAAGGGAAATCAAGTCAATCATGAAAGAAAATGATTTTTCGTTTGAGGGCAGGAACGGAGACGATTCCAAGCCGGAGGACGGAATCTATATGAAAGCACAAAGATTTTCAAAGTTTTATGAAATGGAGGAATAGACATGAGCGAAACAGTAACACAGGTTAGCGAGACAGAACAGAAGATTGTCAGAAGTAGAACATGCGGTTGTAGAGATTTTTACATCGCAAAACTCACACAGAATGATGCAACGGGGTATGTAGCAGGTACACCCGTAAAACTGGCAAGAGCAATCAAGGCGAAAATCGATGAAAAATGGAGTTCGGAGAAAATCTACTCTGACGACGGAACAGAGGAGGTCATCAATTCATATGAGGGAACTGAAATCGAACTTGAGGTCAACGCCCTTGCACCACAGGACAGACAGATTCTTTTCGGTCAGTTGTACGAAAATGGTTTCCTTGTAAAGACGGCAGATGACAAAGCACCGGAGGTCGCTGTAGGATGGAGAGAAAGAAAACTCAACGGAAAGTATGATTTCAAATGGTTGTACGCCGGAAAGTTTGCAGAGGGAATCAGCGAGGAGGCAAGCACAAAAGAGGGAAAATTGTCTCCGACAACAAAGAGCGTCAAGGGTTCATTCTATGAGAGAAGTCTTGACAATGCATATGAGATTTCTGTTGATGAATCAAACCTTGTAACAGAAGATACAAAGGCAGCAGAGGCAATCAAGAATTGGTTCGGCAAAGTGCAGGAGAAAAACGGCGGTTTAGGCTAATAAGAGGATA